>JALDAH010000005.1 GCA_022729275.1 Candidatus Nanoanaerosalina archaeon | reverse complement strand
CCCACAGTTTTTCTTCAGGATTTATCGAAAGGTTTATATATCGCGGAATTCTAAATAAAGAGTGTTGAGGAGTTCTTGGAGTTTCTTGCCAATGATGAGAACAGTATAGGCACGCCCAGGGCAGGATTTGAACCTGCGAGGGCGTTAAGCCCACCGGATATATCTTCCTTCATCACCATTAACAGGTTCAGCATAACCGGTCATTGGCTGGAGCTCGAATCCGGCGCGTTAAGCCAGACTCCGCCACCTGGGCATCATTCTTCTTCTGCCTTAAGAAAAGCCACGTTTACCGAAAAACCAATTTTCACTGAAAGATCTGATTCACAGTTCGAGCAGGACGTTGTGAACTTGTAACTTCCTTTGTCCTCTATGACATTTGGCACTAGATAAACTATCTGTTCATGACAGCATTCTGGACAACTGTAATATGTGGTTGAAACCGTGGTATTTTTATCCATAAACTAAAATTCTTTGATTTTATTTATTTAATTATGTGGTTTTTTGAGATTTTATTCAAATAAAAGTTAGAGAAGGGTTAACTCACCCATCTTAGGGTTTTCCCCTTTTTTCTCCATTCTTTGCCATTCCAGAAGAAGCTTGTTGAGTTTTGAAATCCTTATATCTGCTATACCTGCTTTTATGATGGGGATTTTTTTCTCTAAAGCCATTCTTGATATGCTGGTATCACATGTCTCTCCACTTCTGTGAGAAACTACTGGAATATAGTCGTTTTCCACGGCTTTTTCGATAGTTTTGTAAGTCTTTGATACAGAACCCACCTGGTTTGGCTTGACAATCAGCGAATTACAGGAACCTTTTTCTATACCCTTTCCAAGCCTTCTCTCATTGGTCACGAAAAGGTCATCTCCAACTATGAGGCACCCGGTTTCAACTGTGAGCTTTTTATGGTTGTCGTAGTCATCCTCGTGAAAGGGGTCTTCAACGTAGTAAAGATCGTATTCGTCGATAATTTTTTTGACAAACTTTAACTGCTGTTTTGGAGATAAATTCATACCCAATTCCGGATAAACATATTCTTCGCCATTCCATAGCTCATTGGCTGCCATGTCGAGTCCTAACCTGGCGCCGTATTTTTCAGCTACCTTGTAAAGCTTTTTTAATGTTTCTTCGTCATTCATCTTTGTTACGAGAGCACCTTCATCGTTCATGCCCATTATCTTTTGCGAGTATCTTTCTTTAAACTCCCTGTAAATCTTGGAATTTATCTCTATCGCCTCAGGGAAGCTTTCAGCTTCAACAGGCAGGATCAAAAACTCCTGTATAGCAGTATTTCCACCATGTTCGCCACCACCTATAGCATTACCAAGAGGATAAGGGAAATATACGTCTTTTTCATACCCTTTAGCTAATTTAAAAGCTAGAGAAAGAGCAATGCCAATACTACCTATCTTTTCAAGATTTTTGGATCCATCGTACTCTATTAGCGCTTCATCAAAACCTTTTTGGTCGAGATCCCTACCTTCGATTTTTTCCTTTAGATCGCTTTCGAACCTCTTAATCTTTTCAGGTACGAAGCTGGAGGCCTCGTATGTTCCAGCTGAAGCGCCTGAGGGTGCAAAAGCTAATTTACCGTTTACCTCAGCGGCAACTGTCTTGTTTGTCCTGCTATTTATTACCTCGTAAACACCAATTTCTTCGACTTTCATACTGTAAAGAACTTACAAGAAGAAAAAGATAAATGTAAGGGAAGGATGTTTAGTAACCTTTTCCCTTTCTCCTGACACCTATAGGGATAACTTTTTTTTCCATCTCTTCTTTTGCAATGTCAAGAGGCCTTATTTTTTCAGTTTTTATCAGTGGCGGAGCTCCTTCAGAAATTTGAAGAGCACGCGCTCCAACTATCCTGGCTCTTTCAAATCTTGTTAAATCTTTAACCATAATATCACCAAATTTAGCCGATGTAACCAAGATCTTTTGACTGTGGTTCATCATCGGTCTTCTGCTGTCCTTTTACCTGATCGTGTATCTGTTTTATCTTTTTGATTATCTCCTCTGATTCATTGATCTTCTCCTCAAGATTCTCGAAATCTACATCAAGGTCGAGTAGTTCATCGACTTTTTCTAGGACTGATTCAGTTGCTTTTGGATCTGATACCAGTATTCCTGAGGTTTCTCCAAGTAGAGCTATACCGTTCATATCAAATCTTTCGCCAATACCGAGTATAAGACCTGTAGCGCCAATGATCTGACCTATTGAATGTTCAAAATCTATTTCTATGTCTTTATAAGGTTTCTTGTCCTTATCCGATGTTGTAACACCGAAAACCTTGGGTTTATCCTCTACAGGCTCTCCTGTACCGTAGCCTCCGATGGTTATCATTTCATCGACTCCTATTTCGTTAAGGTATTCTATCAAAACACTGGCTATCTCGTAGTGTCCCTGAGGATCTAAACTTTGAGCATCTCCTACTAGAAGAACTAAATCTTTTTTTCCATCTCTTTTTAGGTAGTAAAGTTCGTTTTTAAGTATATCTAGTTCTTTATCTTCATTAACGATTGCCCAGTGTGGGAAGTGATCCGATATAAGCTCACCGAACTTTGTGGCATTTTTGTGATCTATAAGGTAGCTGACAGCGGTCCTGCCTATATGTCCGATTCCCGTCAATCCTTCTATAAATACAGGTTTTTCAACGTCCGGTTCTTTTTCTATAATCAACTTTGTGCTGTCTTTTTCTCTGTGTTCTGTCATATTACCACAACATATTATCAATTTTGATTTTGGAAGAGCATTCAAAAATCTTTTACTTCTTTTAACTATTTTATAAATGTGCGTCCTTGATTTTAAATCTTTTTGATTTTAGGCCTTCTGGAATTCGAAAATACCGTTGTTTTTCTCTATCTTTTCCCTGACATCTTTGACCGTTTTTTTCATGGTTTTCTTAGCGTCGTCGTGGTTTCTACCCCAGACCGTTATCTTGTACTTTGGAGCCGAAATGTAGGATATCTTTGCACCTTCACCTACATCAAGAACTTCTTTAAGGATTTTTATTCCATCACCCTTTGAGACCGTTATTTTGAGGTCTCCTTCAAGCTTAACCTTCTTTAAGGAGATATTGTCTTTTGCGACTTTTTTTACGGCTTCAAGATACTTTTTGGGTATTATATCTTTGATTTTTTCTTCATCGACTATGCTTTCCTCGAATCCATCGAAAGTGGTTCCGAAATGTTCTTGGAAGGGAAACGAAACCTTTTCATACACTTTTTCGTAGTCTTCATCCAGATTCTTAGCGACTTTTTTCAAAAACTTTTCTGCTTTTCGTTCCTTGTTCCATTCCTTCATCTTGTCGCTTTTCATTCGATCGTTCACACGTTTCAGAGAAAGATTGATCGAACCTGATTCATCTTCTCCTATTACTTGAGCAACAGTTTTTTCGCCCTTTGAAACGTGCTTCCTTATATCCCTGACCCATGATCTTGCGACTTCTGAGATATGTATTAGACCTTTTTTACCATCGTATTCCTCCAGATTTACAAACACGGAATGAGGATTGATGTCTTCTATTTCTACAACAACAATATCTCCTTCTTCAGGTTTTTCTTTGTAACTTCTCATAAATTTTTTACTCTCTTTTCAATCGAGTGTTTCGATTTTGAAATCGCCCTTTCCGCCTGTTGACTCCACAAGCACTTTGTCGCAGACTAAGCAAAGAACATCCCTTGATGGTTTGTTGAAGACGGTCTGTTCGTTTCCACACTCTTCGCACTTTACTTCAACGAATTTGCTTTCTGGTTTTTTCTTCTTCATTAAAATCTCCTCTTTATTCTATGCTGAACTTGGCAGCTCTGATCGGTTTCTTAGGTTTGTGAGATTTTCCACATTCCTTGCACTTTAACTTCAAATCTTTCTTTTCACTGGTAGGGTTCTTACCACCACGACTCCTTTTTGAAGGATCTTCATACGGAAATCCTCCATAACCCTTATCAATTTTTCTCTGCCTTTTCCTGTGTTTCTTCTTCATTGCTGATGTTCTGCCTTTGGTATCCTCTTTGACTATGTGCTCCTGATGTGAATTACAATGAGGGCAGTACCTTTTGATTTCCTTTGGTATATTTACCATACTTTAATCACCTGTGTTTTTGCACACTATTTAATAAGAGAAACAAACATTTTTAAGAGATATCGTTGTTAGTCTATTTTTTCAACTTTGCCCTGTTTCACTAAAATATCTCCGATTTCTTTGTCCAGTTCAACTATTTCTTCCTCTTCATAAGGTCCGTAAACCTTCATATCAGTACCTAAAAACTCTTCAACTTTTTCTAAAACTTTAACTTCTATTTTTGATAATTCTTTTTCTTTATTTTCATCTTCTACCAAAGAACTACCTTCAAAAAGAACTTCTTCGCCTTTTTCTTCCACTTCTTTTTTTTCTGTACTGTTTGATCTCTCCACTTCCCTATCTTTTAAATCAACATTTTTTTCATTCGTTTTCTCGGGGTCTATGGTCTTTAGCAAGGTTTCTCTACGTTCTTTAAGTTTTTTCCCTATAGTTTTGTATATCCCTATCTCTCCATTTATCATGTTATCTGTGGGTATCTTGGTCTTTGTTGATAAAAATGAGTACCTCATGACTTTCTTCAACCTGTTATCTATTATGTCTTCGACCATTGTTTTGGCGTTCTCGAACTCTCTGTTGCTTTTCTTTGAAGAAATCCTTTTCTTGCTGGCCAGATAATCCTCCACTTTTTCGAAGAAATCTTCATCTATATCCGCAAGTGTGTCATTTTCCCTTTCTTCTTTCCTTACATTCCTTATTTTTTCAAAAGTTAGTAGATCCTCTTCATCCATATCTAGTGAAAGCCCCCCATCCTCAAATAACTTTATCATCATAGACTTTTTTATCCTTCTTCCTTCCCGTCTTTTTTCCCTTTTTTCTGAAGTACGAATGCATAAGGAACAGGATTTTCGAAGTTATCAAGCATCTTTTTATCTTTCTCCTCATCGATAACACCTATATCCTTGTACCAACCCTTTGAATCAAAGTTAGGAGGCATAAGAGGTTCTTCCTGGGCTTTATGCCAGTTTATCTGGCTTTTGACATAGTTTTCTCTAAGCTCTTCTTTGTTCCTTTCATTCCAGTTCCACACCTCTTTTTCTATAGAATCCCAGTCGTAGCCAACATGCCTCAAGAAGGTGATTATTATGAAGAGAGCTCTTTTACGCCCGTCATCCAGACCATCCATCAGCTTTCTGATAGGATGGGGAAAATATTCCTTATCCATAGCATCTTCCGGCAACTCATAATTTCTCTGTTTAACCCTTTTTTTATTCTTTTTCCTCTTTTTAACTCTTTCTCTACTGTCTAACCAGTCTATGGATTCTATACATAAATCCTTGACTCCCTGATCGTTTTCTTTGAAACCATCAAGAAACTTGTTTTTCACCTTTATGTCTTCCATCCTTGCATCTTTTTTCTTCTCGAATCCTGTTATCTCCTCAATTTTAATCGGTTTTGAGACCAACCAGCTTTTTTCATTTATACTGTAAGGCATCCTGAAAAGATGTCTTTGTCCCCAGTCGTTTTCAATATCAGCAACACTGTATGGGCCATCTTCATCTATTTGATCCCTCATATCAGGCTCAATACTGATTATTTCTTTCTTAAGTTCTTCCTCCACTCGTTCCCTCATATAGCCAACTATAGCCTGAGGAAGTTCTGGATATAGTTCTTTAAACTTTTTACCTCCTATTTTACTTGGAAATGCATTTCTATGGATCCCTATATGGAATCCACGGTTTCCTGAAAATTTTACAGATATGTTTTTCTTAGAAATGTTAAATATATCTGTCCATTCTTTTATTATCATCTTTGCTGCTGCTTTTGCGTACTCCATTCCTTCATCAGCATCTATATCTATTATAAGATCCCAGTCCTTTCTCAATTTACTCATACCTATTTTTCCAATAAGCAAAGGATTTTTCCATCTTTCAACTGAGCCGTGAAAAGCGATAGCTCCCCTTTCAACGTATTCTCTAAAATCAGTGGCGTAATTTATAGAATCAGGTCTTCTACCATAACCTCCGGGGTATGTGGGTGCGAATTCCCTGTATCTTGCACACCGGACCATTTCCTGGACTATTCCTTCCTGTAAATAATATTCCTTAATCTTCTCTTTCCTATCATCAGAGATATCCATATAAAAGAAATTTTTTTAAAAAGTAATAAAACCGTGTGGTTTTTAACCACGAATAAGTTGATCGAAAAGGATGGAACAGGTTCAAGATTAATTGTATATGCCTTTTTATTTAGATTTGTATCATTCTTCGATTCTTGGAGCAAGTATAAATCCAAGTTTAAGCTTATCAGGTACTTCAAAGTCGAGTCTCATTGGAAAATCGTTTCCAAGACTTACTTTTACAGTTTCGGATATCTTCTCTGCTTTTATCATTTTTTTCAGGTAATCCATAGAAAACATGGATTTCGCCTTGCCCTCAGAATTTAGTTCTAAAAGTCCATCACTTCCTTTTTCTATCCTGTACTCTGCGTTAGTGTTGTCTCCCTTTGATTTTAATACAACAGCTTCACCGTCAGCTTCAAAAGTGACAGATTCTCCAATTATAGAAACGTCTCCTATACCTCTTGAAAGTGTTGAAGAGTTGAACTCTGCTTCGACATCGAAGTCAAGTTGGTTTGTCTGAGGTGTTTCTTCATCGATGTTTAATACAGGTAGAGAGAAAGTCCTTGTTGATCCATTGGTAATCTTGATAACAAAGCTGGACTCATCCTTAAGTTCAAAAACGATTTTATCGTCGTTTTTAACCCTTCTTATGATAGAATACATTTTTTCGAGGTTAAGACCAATTTCTGTTTCGCTATCCACATCATAATTTTCAAAAGAATTCTTTAGAAGTGTGAAATCTACTAGAGAAACCATTGCTGGATCAGCAGCTTTAAGTTTCATTCCTTCTTCATCTATTTTGAACTGACCCTCTGTTATCAAGTTTGATATAGCCTGTAGGCTGTCTTTGAACGGTTTCACATCATTTAATTCTAATTTGACCATTTCTTACACCTTTCTAAGCGATTTTTAATACTTCATCGTACAGATCCATATCTGTATCTTTCATCTTCTGAACAATCTCTCCTTGTATCTCGAAACTATCTGGGGTAGGTAAAACTCTTCCTATTATTCTGATAGTTTCTTCATCCTCTATATCTATTAAATCTTCTTTATCAATAAATATCTCAGTTGTTCCTGTTCCATCATCAACTAAAATAGAGTCTTCGTCTTTTTCAAGTACTGTGCAAGCTATTCTTACTCTGATATCTTTTTTTGGATCTATGTCTTCGATTTTTCGTTGTCGAGCCGGAGCCCTTCTGTTTTCTGGCATCTTGTATATTATTTCCTTTAAAGGATTTTAAATCTTGTCTGAATTAATTCAATTTTTAAGGTTTGGAAAAAAATTTGTTCAAATAGATTATGTTAAGAAAAATCGAGCTGGAAGATAAAACCGTTTACTTGCTTGGTACGGCACATGTATCCAAAAAATCTGTGGAAGAAGTTAAGGAAGCTATATTGGAATATAAGCCTGAAAAAATTTGTGTTGAGCTAGATGAAAAAAGATACAGGTCTATAAAGGGAGAGGAAGACTGGACCAATGAAGACATAGCCAAAACAATATCTGATGGTAATGGTTATCTTCTTCTATTAAAGATCCTCTTATCGATTTATCAGAGAAAGATAGGAGATGATTTAGATATCAATCCAGGTTCTGAAATGATTGAAGCCATCAACATAGCGGAGGAACACAACATAGATTTTGATTTGATTGACAGAGACATAAATATGACATTTAAAAGAGCTATGGAGGGCATAGGTTTTTTTGAAAAAATGATGATACTGTATTCTGCTATTGAAGGTTTATTTGGTGGAAAAAAGGATCTGGATATAGAAGAGCTTAAAGAAGAGGACATGTTAAAACAGGTTGTTGAGGAGTTTTCAGGAAAATTTCCATCGATCAAAAAAGCTTTTATAGACGAAAGAGATGTTTTTATGTCTGAAAAAATAAGAAAGACAGACACTGAAACTGTCTTGGCAGTTGTTGGAGCAGGCCACGTTGAAGGAATTTCAAAAAGTTTAGAAGAGAGAAAAGAAATGAAAGCAGTAGAGTTACCTGATAGACGATTCAAACCTTACAAATTACTGAAATACGGTGTACCTGCACTCATAATTTTCTTATTTGCCTATGGATTTATAAACATGGGTTTTGATACAGGTCAGAGGATGTTTTATGTTTGGTTCCTTTTGAACGGTTCACTTGCAGGTCTTGGAGCATTGATATCAGGTTCCCATTTACTTACCGTTCTTGTGTCTTTCTTATTAGCTCCTTTTACATCTATAAATCCTGCTTTGCCTGCTGGACTTGTTGCAGTCTACTCAGAAAATCATTTTAATCATCCCAAAGTAAAAGATATGGAGGGTTTAGCAGAAATAAGGAAAATAAGAGAACTTTGGAATAATAAAGCTACAAAATTACTACTTGTTTTCTTCTTTGTCAACCTTGGTAGTTCGATTGCAACTTTCGTTGGAGCAGGATCACTGGTAAGCATAATTGGATTCATTTAGAACAATCCTTAGATTGATCATCTCTAGTCGTACTCTCTCCAGGTATTTCCACAGTTTGTGCACTTGAAAAACCTAGTTTCAGGTTCATCAGCAGCTCTTGTCTGTTCCATCCACCAATGAGCCTTGTTATTACCGCATTTTTTACATTCTGCATCTGTGATAGGAAGACTTTCATCATCGCCTTCTCCTATAAGGGAACGTTCGACATTTTCGTTTTTCTCGGTTATTTTTAGTTCCATTCCGTTCTTAACGTATCTTTTACCACAGTTACGACATTTGAAACTAGTGTCCCCTTCTTCCTTTTTAGGAACTATTATGCCCCCACATTCATCACAGAACTCCATTTCAATCTCCTCTTTGAAACATAAAAATTACTAATCGCTTTTTGAATTTCAACACTTGTTTTTTATAAATCTATTCCTACATGCAGTATTTCGGAATGTCTATCACATTTTTTGTTTCACGGTTTTTTATCTTAATTAATCGAGAAAATAAAAGATATATAGACAGTTTTTTATCTACTAAAGGTGTTGTATCAGAAGAAAAACAGGTTTTTAGGAGTTGTAGATTTTTTTAATGATTCCATACACGCCTAACTACTGACATGTCAGAAGATGTAATCACACATATATCTGATATCTTCATCCTGAGAGTCCATTACAACGTCAAAAACGATACACATGGGCACCAGTTTAGTGTAACCAAGGTTGGGTAATACAATGTATGCCTGTCCTTTTACCTGTTCCTCTCTGATATCTTGTTCGATTTTAATCAGTCTCTCGTTCTCAGTGCAGGTGTTATGTGTTATACGGTGAACTCCTCCTTGACTCACACAGTATTTTACCTGGTCATTATTTGCATCTCCCATGGTTTCTAGAGAGGTCTCATTCCTTGAGATAACCCTGTGGATCATTGGAGGCATCTTTTGGTTGAGCTCCTCATCTTTGCTCTTGAAAACTATGACATCTCCATCCTCTCGTCCTGCCTCTATTTTTTCAAAGTCGGCACCTTTGACCAAGACGACATCTCCAATGTTAAGACCCATATCAGTGGAAAACAAAGATAGAAAACTGTGTTCATCTTCCTCAATAACGGAACTGATTCTGCCGAATCTTCCTGTGTGTTCATGTTCCATTGAAGGAGATACAACTGTTACGAAAGGTGTTTCGGTGTCTAATGTGATACCTATTGTCTGATAAATAGATACGGCTAAAATGAATGCTACCAATATGAATAAGACACCATAACCGTTCTTATTTTCATCGTCCATAATGATTAACTCTTCTAAATGTTTTTGGCTATTAAATGAGCAACTCTTAGAGGTTCAGGGATGAGACCTGAATAAGTCGTGGCTTCTAAGATATTCTTGATAACTTCTTTTTTTAAACCTCTGCTCTGATAGTATATGTCTCCTTCTTTTATTCCTATCTTATTAACCTTCCCAGCTTTTCTTATAAGCTCCTTTCTTTTTCTACCTTCATCTGTTTTCTTAACAGCTCTGTAAATTTTCTTAATTGAAGGTTTTTTTCTGTTAATCGCTATCACAGGTTTTTCTAACTTATTATGGATTTTATCTATATCCACAATATTTAGACCTCCAAAGGTTATACCGTCGAGCATTACAACCCTTATCTGTTCCATGTGTCTTGATTCTTTTATCAGATTGTAGATCTTAACCGTTGAATCGAAACCGTCAACAGTTATATCTGAACTTATAACATCAACGATCCTGTCCGAGCCACGGAAGACACACCCTACTATTTTAGTCTTCTTATCAGAGAATTCGAAGGGGCTGTCGTCTATTCCGATAGTTCTTATTTCTTTTTTAACACTTTTCATGTTATTGAGATTAAAATTCGGCTTTGAACTCCTTAAGATCCTTTTTTATGGTCTTACAAGCTTCTTTAACATCTTTTTTGATGTCTTTGGATTCAACTATCAGGTTTGAACCTCCTATGTATGGATGTCCCTCATCGTATCCTGCATCTATCCCAGCATCCCAGAGATATCTTCTCATAAGAGACATGATAGTGTGTTGTTTCTGCTCCGTTTTCAGGATTTTTTTGCCTGACTTTTTTTCTTCAATATTAAGTTCCATCATTACACCTTTTTTCCCTCAAAATAATAAAAGTCCATGTTTATAGCTTTATTTTCTTTCTCATGAAAAAACATTTTTCTGGGAAGCTGAATTTTGTATGTCTTTAAGATTGTAGTACTAAAATTATGAAAGTTGGCGAACCTTTTTAAGAATTTCCTTGTTTCAACCTCTTTTTTTTCAGAACAATGTAATAGAGCGAAAACGCTGTCACTGGTTTCAAAAGCTTTTTCTAGAAACACTAAATTTTTATCCTTTTCCTGTATGCCAAAAGGAGGGTTCATAACAACCAAATCAGATTCATCGTTGAAGGAACGCACATCTCTGTTTATTATAGATACCTCAAGGTTTTTTCCCACTTTTTTATTTATAATAGCAAGGTTTTTTCTCATGATTGTTACTGCTTTTGGGTCTTTTTCCAAAGCTTTTACACTGAAACCGTACAATGCACCTGCAAAAGATATCATTCCGGTACCGCTTCCAAGATCTACCATGCTATAGCTTTGTTTTTTGTGGAGTCTAACTATGTTCATTATATCAGCAGCTACATC
This sequence comes from Candidatus Nanoanaerosalina archaeon, assembly GCA_022729275.1. Lineage (GTDB taxonomy): Archaea > Nanohalarchaeota > Nanosalinia > Nanosalinales > Nanoanaerosalinaceae > Nanoanaerosalina. The sequence goes on along the minus strand of JALDAH010000005.1, from coordinate 17,288 downwards.
AGGAGGTGTCATGTACTGCTCAAGTTCTGGCACAGGATTTTTGAAGCCTTTTACTTTTGAAAGAACTATCTTAACATCTTTTTTCCTTATCATTCGATTTCTCTCAATTTGTCAATGATAAACCTTTTTTCTGCCCTTCCCAACTTTTCCATAAACATTTTTTTATCTATTCTGTCCCCGATAATAAATTCGTTCACCCCTCTTTCAATCATCTCAACAAGAACACTGGTAGTAATATCACTTTCAATCAGTACAACTACGTTTTCTACTTCTTTTAAGACATAATCTATCAATTCATCTAAAGCATATTGTTCCATTCCTTTATTTGAAATGCTTTCCAAATCCATCAAAACATTAGAAACTTTTTTTACATGAAATACTTCTTTTAGATTGGTCAACAATAAATATTCGTCGGTTTCAACGTCATTTATGTCGTAGACAAGTTTTTGATAGCCTTTTTCTGTGTTAATCAGTTCTTCGCCATAAAGTGATGACTTGGTTATCTTCTCTGATTTTTTGTATATCTTTGATGCAATAGCTGATGTTTTCAAGTTCTCTGGGCTTTCGAAATCTCTTCTTTCTTCAAATTCTTTCTCACTGTACAGAGAACCAGTTGAACAGTCTAAAACAATTTTTTTGCCATCCTCAATTTTATCTAACACATTTTTAGTTCTCACAAGTGCTGGAAAACCTATCTCATCGCATATGGTTGAGATATAAGTGCTTCTAGCTCCTGTTTCTGTTACGAGCCCCTTGTTTTTTTCAAGTAGAGGGACAAGTTTTTTTCCCGCAGAATTGGTTATCACTATTTTGTTATCTATGCCCGATCCGCTACTATAGAGAACCTTTGATATCCCTCTAACTGTTTTATATCCTATAGGTATGCCTTCAACAATTTTTTCTGATTCACCAGTTTTTTGACTAAATTTCCTTACTTTCTCAAGCTCTGTAACTCCAAAAATATGTATATTATCCTTCTTTAAACCGAAATCTACTCTTACAGGGTTGTTAAATTTCTTTTCGATTCTAAGACATTCGTTTACGACATTGGAAAACTTTTCTGTACTTAAAGACCTCCTATCTTTTCTATTACTAGAAACCTGCTGTTTGCTTATCTTACCGGTTGCAGGGTTTCTCGCATATTTCTGATATTTTTCTGCTATATCCTTTTCAACAACTTTGCCTGTGTTTCTTTCCACCAAGAACCTGTCAGGAGTTATTTCCCCATTTCTTATTCCGACTCCCAGTCCATAAGCTGATTCCATTTCTAGAAGATCTCTATTGAAAGGGCTTCTAGTATATACAGAGCCTGACTCGTCTGTTTCTATCGATTTTTGGACTATCATGGCCAGTTTGGCTGAAGCAATTTCTTTCTTGCTCCTGTAAAATAATGCTTCCGCTTCGAAGTATTTTTTCCAGAGCTTTTTGATAGATTTTTCAAGAGATTTTTTACTACTTACACCCATTTCCGGCTCATATATATCTTTTTCGTCTTTATTAACAGGTGAAATTCTTATTAAAACCGTTTCATAAGTTCTTTGATTTCCTATTAAATTAATAGCTTTCTTACCAGCTTCTCTTACTTTTTGACTGACGTTTACCTCTGAATATCTTTTTTTTATCTCTTCTAAAATTTCTTCAGGAATATCCCTTGAAGAGAAAAGATCTTTTATGTTTTGAGACGCTTTTTGAGCGGATTCAAAACTTTCAACAGCTCTTAATTCATTTATGATATCTTCTTTAATACCATGATATTCTTTAAATCTTTCAAAGGCTTCTGATTTTATAACAAAACCTTTAGGGATATTAACATTTGATCTATCAACCCTAGAAAGATTGCTTGCCTTCCAACCCACACTGCTTTCTTCCCCGCCTTCAAGATCTTTTATCCATCGGATCATATCTAAGAAAAATTTTTGAATGAAGGGATAAATAAGTTAGATTTCCCTCAAATCATCATGTGAAAAAGAAATTTCTATTTGACATGAACCCTGAAACTAACAGGTATCTTCATACCAGCCCTGTTAGCAGCTTTTTTTGCGGCTTGAATGTTTTTAGTGTTAGTTCTAATCTCCAGTATTTCCTGGTTCTTGTTCACTATAGCCGCACGCCCTATTGAACGACCGAAAGGCTTTCTCATACCTTCATAATAACGGTCTGCCTGGGCAATACCTGCAAGAGGATGGTGTCTCAAAACATGATGAGGGTAAGGTTTTATCCTCATGTGATAATTTTCTCTTCCAACCTTTTTTCTAAGATGTGAGTTAGCTGCTATTCTTGCGGATTCTAAAGCATTGCTTCTGATACAGCACTCTTTATCTACCTTAAGAACTATCTTTTCCTCAAACTCTTTCTCCTTCGCTCCCATATCAAAAATTGATATCTTTGGAGCTGGAGCTCCTGTGATATAGTTGTCTTTATCTTTCTTCTGCGACATCCTTGTATAAGGCTGTCCTGGAACATCCCTGTAAATTCTCCCCGGTCTTAATGCCATATTATTACCTCTTTGAAAAAATTGTAGCTAACTTTTATAATGGTTTCTTTTCTATCTCACCAAGCTCCTGAACATCTCAAAGGTGTTTTCACCATCGAAAGCATCACCACCTCCCATAGGAAATGCTTTCATAAGGCCGAGATAAGACGAAGATTCTTCTTCCTGGTCATCCCAGTAAGTTTTGAGGTCTTTTTCAATTCCTTCAATTGATTCTTTACTGTTGCCGGCTCCACATGTGTTTCCAACACCTATAATAAGTAGATTTCCTTCTGAATTCCTTATCTCATCTTTTAATATATTCACAGCTTCTTCCTTTGAATCCCAGATCTTTTTGTGCATCGGCTTGGATGCCTGTGGACCGCTCTGTTTTATTATGTATCCTTCTAGCGGTATTTCGTGCTCCATTGCTGCTTCCTCTATCTTGGATTTTTCGACTCCTGGACCGCCCATCAATACACCTGTACCGTCGACTATGTTACCGGTTTCTTCACCCTCAAAACGCATTCCTGCATCAACTGTGAGTATTTTATCTATTTCTTGTTCTTCCAGTACGGTTTTAACGGCATTACCGTACTTACCGAGTCTTGCTCCTGGTCCCTTGCTTTTCATCACGTAAAATTCGTTTTCTTCAAACTTCTCTTTGCTCACTACCACATCTTCGGCAACTTCTTCGACATTATCCTCATTTTCGATCAAGGAGGCAGCTATCATAGGTCCTATAGTATCTCCTATAGGTATTTGGTTTACGAAAGCATCTGTAGCTCCTTTTTGAGCATCTGAAAGTTCTTTGTACACTGGTAGAACCATCTTCATCATACCTCCTAATTGATAGTTTTTTGTCTCTTCTATTATCCTCTTGAAATGCCTTAAAATCACATATATCTGATGAGTTCCATAAACTCCTTTGAAAGCCATTGTATTGTTTGCAAGTTTCTCTTCATCCATCTCAGGGTTCAAAGATTTCACAAAATCTTTCATTTTGTCCTCAGAACTGTCCAATACATGCTCCATTTTTTGAAACATTCCTGCAGGATCCATGCTTGCGGGAGGAGAAACAACCATGCTTTTCATAGGCTTAAGGCTCTCTCTCATCTCTTGAGAAGGTTTTTCCGATATATTATTCAAGAACAGGTTTTCCGCTTTAATAGCGCTGTCTTTTATCTCATCTAAGGCAGATTTGAGCTGGTAAATTATCTGAAAACTTATCAGGCGTGGAAATAATGCGAAAAAAAGAACCAGAACTAATAGACTTAAAATTGTTTGAACAATATTTATTTCGCCTCCGATAAGACCTATCATTTATTATTCACCTTCAAAACTCTTCTCAACTTCTTTGAAAAACCCTATAAGGGTGTTTGCTTCCTTTTTATCCAGAAAAGACCTGCCAATAAAATTGTTGAGGCACTGCATAATCCTATCAGTCTCCTCCTCTGAATAATCCAAATTATCAGCTATACTTTTAAAAATATGTTTTATATATTTTTTTTCACCTCTACTGCTTGCTTTAATAGTTTCAAGATTTTTTTCTCTAAATATCTCGTAAAAAACTACTCCTGCAGCATGCGTGATATTCATCACAGGATAATTATTGGAAGTAGGTACTTTTACAACTATATCACACATAGAAAGTTCTTCATTGGATAAACCCTTTGATTCTCTTCCGAGAACTATTCCTATATTTCCCTCGACTTTACCAGCTCTTTGAGCCATATCTCTTACATCCATGGTATTTCTCAAAACATTTGAGGAGGAATCAGCTTCTAAACCTGTTGTGCCTATACCGAAATCAACAAGTTCTAAAGCATCTTCCAATTTTTCTACAATTTTTACATTGTCCAGTATGTACTGGGCATGAACGGCTCTATTTCTGGCTTTTTCTCCTATTTTTATCTTTGGATTGACAAGTATCAATTTTTTGAAGTCAAAATTAGCCATCGTCCTAGCTAAGAAACCTATATTACCTTCTATTTCAGGTTCAACCACTATACATTTGTTGATATATATCACCTTTCTTTTCTAAGATCTATTGATTAAATTTGACTGACAAACCATTTTATATATGTAAGACAAATTTCAAACAGGTATAATTATTATGGACTTAAAAGTTTTTTCAGCTGTGCTTATTTTTTTGCTTTTAATAGCTGTAGGTATGGATGTTTATGATAAAGATATGAGCGATTTCACAGACTTTTCAGAAATTTTTGGAGGATTAAGAGGAATTTTTACCGGTTTTGATGATCCAAAAGAGGTTCAAGGAGATACAAATGTCTCTATCAGTATTGTATCTCATGAAAACATGTCTGAAATAGAGTATTCAGGATTTTTTAGAGAGATAGATTTAAAGGGAAGTGTTATAGATGTTGATATTGGAGGTATGTCGACCAGTAGCGAAAGTGTTTTTTTAGCGAATTTGTCCGTTGATCTATCTATCACTGAAGATAATGTTTCCATTGAGGGAGTTACGGATCACTTGGTAGTTGGAGACAATGAATTTGTTATTGAAGAACCAAAAACGGTGACAGTTAAATCATCACCTAGCTACATTTATCTTGATAACTTGTCGAATATCGACTTAGTTTTTTCCAACGTTTCCGGTTCTATAGATACAGATGAGCAGTATATGGAGTTTGATAATGTTCCTCTTGAACTTGAAAAGTTTTCAGGTGTATATATGAAAGATATAGCAAGGTATGATGCTGATAAGATGTTCTTACTTGAAGGAAAAGTTGTTAAAGGAGTCTTTGGAAAAGAAGGATCGAGAACACGTTTTGGAGAGGATTGATAAATTAATCGCCTGACTCCTCAAGAATCACTGACTTCTCTTTCTTTTCTTCTTTAATTTTTTTCTGACTCATTTCATCTATTTTTTTACCAATCTTTCTTAAAAAAGACTTTATCGGAGCTGTTATTATTATAAAAAGTTCTTTCATCATTTTGAGGACTTTTCTAAAAAAGTTGGTCGTTATAAAGACCACTGTGAAAAAAACATACAGAATGGTTCCAAGAACCATGAATCCCAGTACATTTGTGATACTGATCTCTAAACCTGTTATGTTAAAGTAGTTTAGTAGTGCGAAGAATCCTCCGGAGAAAACAGATATGATTAGGACAGATGTCAGTTTTTTTATAATCATATAACTTATCACGAGAATTATAATTAATGAAACCAACAGGACAAGGTTGTTAGGTTCCAGTATTCTTAAAATGACATCTGTTATGTTGGTCATAGAAATAAGTTGGTTTGACTTGAATAAAAGTTTATTCCTCTGGAACTATACTGAGATAGACTATCGCTCCTATAATAACCAGTATAATGACTGGTATAATGAACAAGAGTACACTGGGACCTTCCTCCTCTATTTCACCGTTTTCAGGTATCTCAGGTTCGTCTTCATCGTTATCTTCATCTTCTTCAACATCTTCAGCATCAGAGATCAATGATTCAAGAATCGAAAAATCGATATCGTTGTATAGGTCTTTAGCACTTGAGTAATCGTTCTCTTCCCAGTATTCATTCAATTGATCTATATCATTCCTTAAATTCTCAAATTCATTATTTATCTCTGTTGTATCAGCTTCTTCAGGAAGATCCATTATTTGTTCGTTGTAATCATCTAGGAGGTTCTCAAGATTTTCTATATTGTCTTCTATGTTCTCCAATATAAAAACAGATAAAGTTTCTGAATCTCTTGCACTAGAGTTTGATACCGCCTCTATGGTTATTTCTTTTTCTCCTGTTCCAAATAAATAGGTGTTGAATTCAAATTCGTCTGATATAGAATCTCCAGAAGAAACAGGATCTGTGGAATCACTTATGCCTGTTGGATCGCTTCTGATGTTAACATAACTAAAATCTACGTCCCCTGTGTTCTCGATTTCATAACTTATATCTACAGAATCTCCTTCAAGTATATCTCCTAGATCGGTTTCATCAACTGAAAGTTCAAGTTCTCCTTGTGGTATGGATATGTTTATACTTGCAGGCATATTTAATGTAGAATTGTTAAAATCGAAACTGATGTTTCCTTTATAATCTCCATTATTTTCCGCATTAAGATCATCACGAAGCTCTAAATCTATATATGTTTCTCCACCCTCAATAGTTTTCTCAACACTCCTAAATACGTTGAAAAGTTCATCTTGAAAGCTAGGACCGTATTCAATATCCAGATCTTCATCTCCCTGGTTTAAAATCTCTAAAGTAAGGGAATCATTAACAGAAGTTATCTCTTCTTCAATAGTTTTGTTCCTTATACAAAGAGCTCCTTCTTCAAATTCACACGGAGTTTCGATGTAGTGAACTGTATCAATTTTAGTTGAGTAGTTAGTACCGATATCATCCTCCACGTTAAAAACAATCCCTCCCTCATATATTTGATCAGGTTCTTTCTCGCTGAAGTTCAGAACAACTTCTATATCCGTATTTAAAATCTTTTCATTTTTCCCTGAGTTAGGAATTTTATAGGTCTCCTGATCTGTAGATCCTATATCTTCTAGGTCTCCCTCAAAGCTCACTTCAACATACCCATTGATATCCCCATAATTGGCTAAAACTATATTTCCTTTCAATTTTTCAGGATCGCTCATAGTCTTTGATATTTGACCATCTTCATAAGAGCCAAGACTTGAAGATGCGTCTTCAACTCTTATGTCTGAACCTTCTCTAGTTAATTCTAGAACTTCGAAGCTAGATGATGCTTCATATGTTGCTCCTGACATATCTACAATACTGGCTGATAGCTCATGTGTGCCTGTATCAGCGTCTATAGGTATGAGATGTTTATAGTTCAGAAAATCATCATCAAGAAATGCTTTTTCCTTTATATCGTCTTCATCAAATACCACTTCTTCATCAATATCTTTAAAATCTAATATTATCTCTGAAATATTTTCCATAGGATAGTTCTGATCTGTAGTATAGTACTTGAGTGTCTGTATCCCTATATTTATTTTACGGCTCTGATAAATTAAATCCATATGGTCCAAATTAATTCTGAAAGGGTCTAATTCAAGATTACCTGATACCGTGTCAGTTGAATACGTTTCAATAAGTTTCGCTTCGACTTCTATCTCGTTAGCGTTCACATATTCAGGGATATAAAATTCACCTTTCCACATATTATCTTCCTGGTAAACTCCTCTTTCATCCAATAAACCGATTTTAGTTGTCTCGTCCTCGTCATTAATTGCTGTAACATTTACCTCCACATTATCAGCTTTATTTTGTAGCTCTTCTATCCAGAAAGTTATCTCAGCACCTTTTTCGCAGGACGTAACATCTTCGTTGCAGTGGTCTTCGTCATGTTCAAAAGAATAAAAATTACCTTCAATATTTCTATCTACTTCTATAGGCATTGCAGCACCATGATCAGAAACTAGGCTGTTATGATACCGGTCTTCGTGATCTATAGCGTATAATTGAGCGATATATAATGTTTCATCTCTGTTAGGTACTTCAAAAACATTTGAACTTTTGTCTTCAGTGGATTCCCATTTATGATCATATGAGAAAAAGGAAAATCTTTTGTTATCGGTTGAAACTTCTTTATCCAAAGAAGTGATATCTCCTTTGAATTCGTACTCTCCTTCCATATCTTCTATTTCTTCATAGTTTTCGTGGAAGTATTCCTTGTAGTCTGTTATTTCTGCATCGTAAAATCTTTCAGTTCCACTGTATATCAACTCGTCTATCTCTTCTTCTTCAAGAGCCGTTGAGTAAAATCTGAACTCATTGATTCTCCCACTGAAATCCTTTGAGTTATCTTCATCAGGATCAAAGTCTGATACTGCTTCCAAGAAGTCTTTATACGAATCATCTGTACCTATCTGAGAGTTGGATTTAATTTCTTCATAATCAGCTTCGAAGCTCCCCTCTATCGTAGAAGGCTCTCCCATATAACGATTAACGGTTAGTTTAACATTTATTTCTCCATTTTCTCTTCTAAGAGAAACTGCTACAAAGTTCCAAAGATCCTGCTGAAGATTGCTATTGGATAATTCTATCATTTGATCGCTGGAATCATCGTCTTTTTCACTGTATAGCCTGAACTGTATGGTTCCATCGTCCTGGTATAGATGGTAACCTGTGGCTGTTTCTTCCTCTGTGTCAAAATAGGTTTTTCCGAATATTATCCCATTTTCACCTGACGGGTAAATCCAACCGCTTATAGTTAATTCTCCTTCGTTTCCAGTCCCATAATCTAAACCGAGATCATTTATATCGATTTCGACGTTATTACCACCACTAATTTGAGAAGCGCCGTCCTCTATGTGTCTTATTCCATCCGCCGATAGAACGTTATTATCTATCAGGTTCCCCTCAGAATCAGGATCCTCCAGTTTGAACCTGTGTTCCAGATTCTCCGTTACGGTATCTTCAAGTTCCTCAGGGAATAATTGGATTCTCTTCAGTTCAACTGTGCCATCATAAATCCCTATATTTCTATCTTGATCCTTATAAGCCTCTTCTATATCCAAATAAAAAAATCCTTCACTATTATCTATATATTTAAGAGTTTCTAGGGCTCCATTATAATTATACTTCAAATCATGATCGTCTTGAGGGATATAATATTTATTAGTTCTTGTATCTTCTATTTGAATAATTATTATTTGTCTGCCTCCGTCTTGAACCTGGCCTGGAAATTTGTTGATTTGTTCTATTTCAAAAACAGTATTTGCTGATACTAACGATATTAAACTGACGGAAATCAAAAACAAGATAAAAAGTTTTTTTCTCATAATCTTAATGTGCTACTCTTTCTATTTAAAATTTGTAACATTTTACAAGTAAAAGTTTCTCCCAGTCCACTTTTTCCTCCTTTATAACGTGGTATTCCATGTTTTTTCCATTTATTTTGTCGAATATTTCTTTGATGCCTGAAATAGAGCTGAAAACCAGCAGAATAAAACCGGATTTTTTCAAGTGTTTATCCGCTTTTTCCAGAAAATTTATCAATGTTTCATTTCCCTTTTCACCGCCGACCCAGGATTTTTCTTCCATGTTAGAATTATCTCTCTTGCCAGGTAGATAAGGTGCGTTGAACAGAATTATGTCGTATTTCTCATGGACTTTTTGGAACAGATCGCTTTCAAAGGCATCAATCTCCAGATTATTTCTATCAGCGTTTTCGATGGATGTTTTAATAGCCTTGGGATTTATATCAGTTGCATGTACCTTTCCTCCTTTTTCATTACATATTATCCCAAGAAATCCTGTACCGGTTCCTACATCGAGGATTTTTTTCCCTTCTAAATCAACTCCCCATAGATAATTTCCAGCCAGAAAAGAATCCTCTCTTGGCTCATAGATCCCTTCAGGAACTTCGAACTCGAGATATCTGAAAAAAACTTTACCTATTTTTATCATTCCTTTGAAGTTTCTAAGAATCTTTTGTATAACTGATTGGGTGTTTCGAATCTTGAAGTGAATTCGGGATGGGACTGTGTGCCTATGTAAAATTTATGATCTCTTAATTCAACAAATTCAGCTAGTAAACCGTTTTTAGAACTTCCAGAAATCTTGAGGCCGTTTTCCTCAAGAACTTCATGGTATTCAGGGTTTACCTCAAAACGATGTCTGTGCCTTTCTCCAACTTTCTTTTTTTCATATATGTCGAATACTTCACTTTCTTCTTCTATATCTGCGGTGTAATGTCCAAGTCTCATTGTACCGCCTTTTTTCTCAATCTCCTTCTGTTCTGGCAGTTCTTTTATCAATAGATTTTCAGCTTCTTCATCTATCTCCTCGGAGTTAGAGTCTTTAAATCCACAGACGTTTCTGGCGTATTCTATCACCATCATCTGCAGACCGAAACATATACCAAGAAGAGGAATATTGTTCTCACGGCAGTACTTTGCGGCCATGATTTTTCCTTCAACACCTCTTGAACCGAATCCTCCAGGTATTATCACGCCGTCCTTTCCTTTAAGTACAGAAGCTCCTTCATCTTCTATTTTTTGTGAGCATACTACCTCGGTTTTCACATGTGTTTTCAGATGAGCTCCTGCATGTCTCAATGCTTCTTCTATGCTGACATAAGAATCGTCCATGTCGGTGTACTTGCCACATATACCTATATTCACATGATTATCAGGGTTTTCCATGTTTTCAACAAGAGTTTTCCATTTTTCCATGTTTCTTTTACCGTTATGGTATTCGAGTTCTTTTAATACCTGTTTGTCAGCTCCTTCATCTGCCAATATAAGTGGAAGACGGTAAATATTATCTATATTTGGATTTGAGACCACGTTTTCTTTTTCTACATCACAGAAAAGACTGATTTTTTCTTTTGAATTGCTGTCAAGTTTTTCTTCACTTCTTCCGATTATTATATCTGGTTTTAATCCTAGTTCTCTCAACTTGCTTACAGAATGCTGTGTGGGTTTTGTCTTCTGTTCTCCAACGGTTTCAAGATAGGGTACAAGAGTTAGGTGTATATGAACGGAGTTTTCTTCGTTTTTGAGCTGTCGTGTGGCTTCAAGAAACAGCTGGTTCTCCATATCACCGACTGTACCACCTATCTCAACTATTACTATATCAGCGTTTTCTTCTTCTGATATCTCTCTAAACCTTCTCTTGACCTCATCGGTTACGTGAGGTATCATTTGAACGGTTTCTCCTAGAAAATCTCCTTTCCTTTCTTTTTCAATAACTGTCTTGAAGACCTTTCCTGAGGTGAGGTTCCATTTGAACTTGGTGTCTATACCCAGAAACCTTTCGTAGTGTCCAAAGTCCATATCAACCTCTCCACCATCTTTCTGTACAAAAACCTCACCGTGTTCCATGGGGTTCATGGTGCCGGGATCAACGTTCAGGTATCCATCACACTTTATAGGGATTACTTTGTAATTTCTACTCTGCAAAAGTTTCGCTATAGAAGCTGATGTAAGCCCTTTTCCAAGACCTGATAGAACTCCTCCCGTGACAAATATCCATTTCGGCATGAACATAATTTAAGAAAAATTGTTTAATATTTTTGGTTGGAAATCAATCAAGATCTCCGAATTTCTTTCTCATCTTCCCGAGAACTTCACTAAACTTCCAGAAACCCTTTCTTAAACAATCAGTACATATCTCTCTTTCTTTTTCTTTTTCGGTTTTTAAAAGAGCTCCGCAGTGTTTACAAGCACTCATAATAATTTCTCCAGGTATATATGGATGTCAGCAATTTCTTTTATTGAGAGGTTTACAACCCTCTTGTTGGAATATGGTATCTCATCCCTTATATTTTTGATCTCTTCCTTAGAAACTTTTAGTATGTGTCTTGAATCCACCAGCGAATTTCTCACCTTTTTTCTTTTAGTAGTGAAAAGAGCTCTAACAGTTCTTAAAAAGCTTTCATCGTCATCTATACCGAATCTGGTTTTTCTAGGGAAAAATTTCACCATAGCGGAATCTACTTCAGGATTAGGAAAAAAATTAATCTTGGGAACTTTTTCCAGAAATACAGGTATAAAATAAAAGTTTGTCAGAACAGTGAAAAAGCCGTAATTCCCTGAACCAGGACCTGCAACAAGTTTGTCCACAAACTCTTTTTGAAGTATGAGCACGGATAAAACATTTTTTTTCCCGAGAAACTCTACTATTTCTGACGATATCTGGTATGGAGGGTTTGAGACGCACTTGGTGAATTCCTGCAATTCTTCTTTTTTATCGATAAAATCTCCTTCTATGACCTCTACATTGTAGTTCACGAATTTTTTTCTCAGAAAGTTCGCCAGTTTATGGTCTTTTTCAACAGTTATTACCTTTTTTGCCCTATCTGATAGTTCTTCTGTGAGGTTGCCTATGCCTCCACCTATCTCCAGGACGATATCTTCGCTGGTTATTTCAGCCTCATCTACTTCTCTTTTCAGAATTTTTTCGGATAGAAGAAAATGCTGATCCAGATCCTTATTGGGTTTGATTCCTTTTTTTTCCAGTGTTTCTCTAATCATACCTTATTCTCTTGTTTTTGTCCTCATTTCTTGGTGGAGCGGTGAATATGTATCTTTTGCACCCTCCTTTGAGCTCTTTCTTTAATCTCTTCTTAATCAGTTTTTTTGGATCCGGTAAAAGAGAGACCCTCTCCTTTATATCTTTTAGATCGGAGAACTTTTCTATATCTCGTTCTTCGATTATTTTCCACATGTGTTTTTTCCCAACGTTGGGTAAAAGCTCCAGTGAATGCTGTCTAGTGCTTATGGGACCTGCCTGATTGAAGAATTTGACGAACTTTTCCTGGTTTTCTTTTATAAGTTCTTCCAAGATATAATCAAGCTCTCTGGATGCATTACTTGTTAAGTCATTCAGTGTTATTCTTCCCTTGATAAATTCAACGTCTTCTCGTTCTCCTTCACCTATATATACTTGATCACCTGATTTGAGATGTTTTCCTTCCCTTGCAACCAGTTCAAGAAGGTTGAAATTGTCTTTTCCTATGGCTTGGACTAGTCTATTGTCCTTTCCTCCAGCTCTTCCATGCTTCAGGAAATCTAAGACAATTGCGTATTCATCTCTCATTTTTCAAACACCGGTCTCTACTAGTTTTTGTAAGACTGGCATATATCAATTATGTTTTTTACTTCCGTATCTTCAAGTTTGATCCTTTCTTTACTAAGTATGGTTTTCACTTCTTTCTCATGTGTTGGGAGGAGCTCCAGAAGTTTTAAAACATGCTTTTCTTTTAGGCTGTCAACTTCTGAGAGTTCTTTTTTGAGTTCTTCAAAGCTTTCCTTGTCCTTTATCTTCAAGTTTTTCCTTAAAAATTCCAGGTTTTCTCTTTGAATGCGGTTTAATTCGTTTTCGTCGTACTCCGACAAAATTTCGAATGCATCTAACGCTGTAGAATCATCTTTCTCCAAAAGTTTCATTGTTTGACCTCCTTCAGATGTGAAGGGTAAACTGTAAGTTTCTTCTTCTTTTTGATGTCTTTTATCTCGACCATGTAGGATCTTCCCTGTTTGCCCACAATTTTTCCGTTCTTACCGTGGAATCTAGGAGAGGGTATACCCCGATGAACGGATGGATCTATCTTTATATTAACCTTTTGACCAACATCAAAACTCTTAAGATGAGATGTGACTGTTTCTTTATCCCTTGAATGCTTTTTAAGCTTCTTCCTGGTTTTGTTCCTCTGTCCTTTTGATTTTTGAGCCATAACAAACACCTTGAAATCCAAAAACTGCTGTTTTGAATTAGTATATATTTACCTAGAAAATTAATCGTGGAGAACTTTTAAAACCTTGTCTGGTGTGACCGGTATCTAACTAATATTCTTGTATCCCTCAGGTTTCTCTATGTCGATCACATCGAGTTCTTCACAAACAGTTTTGACACCAAGAACATCACTCACTGAAGGCTCTGTATTGTTCTTGTCACCGGATATTAATTCTTTAATGTAAAGACCTGCTTCTCCCTTTATCTCTAGTTCTAAGGAAGTATCTCCAAGTTTTTCCCATTTTATGTCAAGTACTTTTCTCTTCCTGGTCTTGTTTGCTCTTCTGTGAGAGACTCTTGTAGGTGTTTTCTGGTTTATTGTTCCCCTTATTTTCTCAAGTTTATCCAAACTTCTTTCATCTACTTCTTCGTCAGTGGAGACTTTTGCTCTGTAAGTCTTGTTGGCCCTCCTCTTTTTGACTTTTTCAACAAGGTCTTTTTCAGCCATCTCAAGCTTGTAAACTTCGACTTTACCGGATTTTTTGACTTCTTTCTCCAGTTTTTCAAGATCTACACTTCTTATCTCAGGTTCGATAACCTCTATCACGAACTCTCTTTTTCCAAGACAGAGCGCATCAACATCTTCTCTACCCGCACCATGAAACCTTGTCTCCAAACCTTTTGTCATTCCTATCAAAGGTTCTGCTATTATCTCTTCCACAGATTCAGGGTAGTTCTTACCGGTCCATTCGCATTCTTCGCATCCCTTTCCACTGCAGTTTCCACATGTCCATTCTGTCTGAGGAATACCTCTCTCAAGCTTGTTATAAAAACCGTGTATCAGCAGAGAGTTTATCTGCAGTTCCACGCGATCTTTTTCTATGTCAAGAACAGGGTTGATATCAGCTCTTTTGAAGTCCACATCGGTTTTCATACCTCTTTCTTCCTCGAGTTTTTTCTCCAGTTCCTTCCCTATCATCCTGTTCAGTTCGCTTTTAATAGGTTCAACCCACTGGACACCCGCTTCTTCCCATACTTCTTCTTCCGCCTTTGAAACTTTAGGAGGAACTCTTGTGCCCACAAGATAAGTGGAGAAATCATACCTCTCCAGAGAATTGTAAACTCTTTTGACAAACCTTTCAATGTCCATGAAAAGGCCTCCACATATGTAACAGTTCTCCTTTAGATCCAAATCTCTTTCAGGTATGTTCTCCCTTTTGAAACTGGTTTCATCTATCTTTTCAGAGTCTCCTATTGTTTTTTCTATTATCCATGTCCTCTCATAATTAGTAAAACCTCTCCCAAGTCTAGCGAACTGTCTTCCAAAACAGTGGTCGCATAGTTCAAAGGAGTCAAGCAGATCAATTTTTTCTTCCACTTCCATTGTTCTCCCAAAAGAAATTGTGTGACAAAAGTTAAAAATGAGGTTGCAGAAAGGAAAAATCTATCTTTTCACCTTGAAAGTGTCGAGGTTCTCAGGTTCTTCCTCTGATACTTCGACTTTCTCTACATTTGCGAGTCTTGGCCCTATCTCGCAGAAATCTATCATAGCATCGATTTTTTCTTTGGAACCCTCGAATACGGCTTCAACACGACCATCTTCAAGATTTTTTACCCATCCATTTACTCCCAGTTCTTGAGCCTTTTTTCTGGTTGTGTTCCTGAAAAAGACTCCTTGGACTCTGCCGGAAATAAAGACATGATACCTTTTCATCATGTTTATATTTTTTTTATTTCTTGAAAATGTTTTGTTTAATTTATGGATCGAGTGTTATCTTAGATATTCTTACCCATTGTTCCAGCCAATGTGAATCTATTCCAAAGGTAATCAATTCTTGATCATTTACATCAGATAAATCAACGGTGAGGGTTGTGTAATATGGCCCGCCTTCACATTCAATAGCCTTCCTGCCAACTGCGGAAAAGTCGAAATCCCATTCTTCAAAATCCTCATTGTATTCGTATTCCCCGGACCCTGCTATAAGCAAACCTTCCCATACTGCACAATCATCATCATCCGCAGACCAAACCTCAGCTTCAACATTCAAAGTGCTATAATCGCTTAGATCTATTTCACTTCCGGTGTCCATATGAACATGAACCGGGGTAGCGGAAAAATCCGACATTTTTAAATCTATATAAAGATGATCAGTTTCTTTTACTCTATTATAATATTCTAAATAATTAAAAGGATCCCATAGCCAACCGTCTCTTTCAATGCCCCCGGAATATTCGTATCCTTCTTCATATATAACAAAAGTCGAAACCTCCTCCTCTTCGAAGTTGGCTACGGCGTGCTTGTCTTCACTAACATCGGTAAAGGTGTAGTAGCTGTTAGCTGTGTAGGAAGCGTCTCCCGACCAGTGGCTGAATTCGTAACCTTCATCGGGACTGGCTGTGACTGTGGCGTCGTCTCCATGATCGACATTGGTTCCGCAATCTCCTCCCGTTGATCCTTCTCCGTCACCAACGCTACATGAAATATGATATGTCTCCCATTCGAATATGGCGTATTCGGTAACATCTTCAGTAACAGTAAAAGTGCAGGGTCCTGTTTGACCATCGCAATTAGGACTGTTCCATCTATCAAATTCGGCTCCGTCTGTGCCTCTTGCTTCAACGGTTATTTCGGTTCCGTAATCAAAAGTTTGGCTGGTGTCTAAAGAGTTCCAAGTTCCATCGTTGAATCTTCCTTCTCCGCTTGCACCACTGTCGCTTATACCGGATCGACGTAATGTTACAGTATATTCGTTTATATCCCAATTCGCTCTGATCGTAATATCTTCTTCTACTGAGTCACACACTCCTGTATTAGAATTAAATGAACCACCACAGCTTCCCGAAGTAACGGTGTAGCTACTTATGGAATGTCCTGTTTTCGTACAATCAGGTTCCGTGTTTGAGTCTCCGTGGTCTACGGTTTCGGATGAGGGACAACTTCCTCCGTTTGCGTCGTAGGTTACTTCGTATTCTTTTTCAGTGAATTTTGCGGTAACGTCTATGTCTTCGGTAACATCGGTGTCCTCCCTGCTTGCGGTAGTCACCCCGTCATCCCACTCGTCGAATACATATCCATCATCGGGTATTGCTTCTACTTCACTGCCGTCTTCACCGTGTTCTACGGTTTGGGTGGACTCACCGTCTATGGATCCTCCGGTTTCGGCGGAATAGGTAAGGGTATAGGTGTCCGGTTCATCCTCAATTTCTATATCAACATCAAAGCTGTCATCTTCACTTGAAACGGTTCCAATGTAGGTTCCAGCGTCTCCCGTTCCAGGCATTACCGACAGTATTTCTCCCCAGGTCCCCAAATCTTCACCGGAATCAAGACAAACGTTCGAAGATTCGGTTCCGAAGCCGACATCATAGGTTATTTGTTGGCAGTCGTATTCGTCTCCGGTGTTTTCCACCATTACCCGAACGCTGCTTTCTTCTTCGTTTTCCACGCCGTCCGGATGCCAATGTATGGAATTGGTTTGAGCAGTTACTTCGAAGTATGGTTCGGTTTCTTCTTCGAAGTTGGCGTGAACGTTTTTGTCCTCGGTCATAGTTACGGCACAAGCATCACCGTCGATTTGATCACAATCGCCTGACCAACCAGTAAATTCATATCCGCTGTCTGATGAAGCTGTGATATGGAGATATTCTTCTTCT
>JALDAH010000008.1 GCA_022729275.1 Candidatus Nanoanaerosalina archaeon | reverse complement strand
GAATATAATAGGTTTGTAAGCTATTTTTATGCGGTTACCATCTATTTCAAAGGCCTGAGCGCTCATATCTTTTATTCTTTGCTCAGCATCCAGAACAGACCAAGTTCCATTCGAGCTTTCTGAAGCAACTCTACCGGCTGCATCTTCTATTGAAAGGTCTTCAGCAGGTTCTATATAGAAATCGCATACTAGTTCGTCTTCATCCGGTTTATATCCTTCATCGTAAAAATCCTTGTACTGTATACTCGTCATTTTTTATCACCAAGAACAGTCTTTTGCAAAACTACAACAAAAGATTGGTTAGACCGGATTTTATAGATTAGGGTGGCTTATGGAGGATAAAACCTGATTTTTAAATGTTGGACGGGTATAAATTAATCTCCTAGAAGGTTTTTCAAGGGGGTTTTTGCCAGTTACAGGCTCTCTAGTTCGTTAAAACAATTCTCTTAAATTTTTCTTTTTATTACTTTTCTGGTTTTTTTGGTTTTTTACCAGGTGAATACCCTTTCATTCACGTCAGGGATTCCATTTATCATTACTTCGAAACTATCAGGTTCTTGGTTGTTTTCTATATCGAATACAAGTTCTCCGTTTACATGGTGCCCTGAAAGCGTAGGGTAGTCAACCGGTTCGAAAGTTTCTCCATCTAACTTGAGATAAGACTGCTCTCCCAGATCATGTTCTTGTAGGCTCACAGTATGGGTGTCAATACTTATTGAGAATACGAATTGTTCATCTCCCACTTCTTCAGGGGTCAACGTAATCTCTGAATCACCAGGCCCTGTACTTCCTGTTGTGATCGAATTAAAATCATCTCCGTCTGGTTCTTCCTCTTCATTGATGTTCTCTTCCGGGAAAAAGTTTATGGCGTAGAGCATAAAGACTCCGATTAGTATACCTACAGTTAAAGTAATTATCTTTTTCTTTTTCATATCAGACCACCTACGATTCTTGTTAAAAGGAAAACAATTCCGGTTACACCGAAAAATGTGAATGTGTATGTGAACGTTTTCCAGTCTAAAAACATCATTTGACTCCAGAAACTGTCTTCAGAATATAATTTTTCTTTCTGCATAGTTTTCAACATCCAGAAAGTTCCTATCAACGCTGAAATATTTCCTATTAAAAGAAATGTTTCTTGGAAACCTGCTAATGCTAATGATATGCCTGCTAATCCGAGCATAGGCAGAGCTTCAAATAAATGGTGCAGGCAACACATGATCATACTTCCTGCGGATATCCCGCCCGAGGCGGTCACTGCTTTACTTCTCAAAGCTTTCCTGCTTATCATATAAGCGAAGATACCTACCTGAAGACCGAATAGGACTACTAAAGGCATTATAAGGTACCAGTTACGAATTAATTCGGTATAAAAATGTTCTAAAGAGTTCGAAATAGTGAGAATTCCGGCGAAAAAAAAATATCATTACAGTTGAAGCTGTTAGACCGGATAGAACCGGCCTTTTTATGAATAAATTTTTGACACCTTCGAGCATATATCATAATAAGATACAAATTTTTAAACGATTTGTTTATTTTATTTATTTACAGAAAATTCTTCGAGAAATTAGAACGTGTAAAGAAGATTTTAAAGGTCTCTGGAATAATGAAATCCTACATTAAGGCCAATAACAAACTAGACTATATAAACAGTCTTATGGAAACCAGGTTTCTCGAAAAAGACCTTGATGAAATCAATTAAAAATATCAAAGAAAAGGGCAAGGAAAGAAACTTTGGAATACAACAGAAATCTGAATTAACTAGTCAACACTTTGTTCAAGAACATGGATACTGTTAATAAATCAAGTTTTTATGAAAAGCTTAAATCTTTGTCTGAAATTTACTGGGATACAGGAAACAGAAAGATCAAGATAAATGAAATCTATTTAGAAACTTGAAGAGTGTAAAAATAATATAGATATAGTTAAGGATTTAATGACAGAGAACTAGTCTTCGTTGGATGAAAGGTTTTAAATATGGCTTTTTCCTAATCTGTTGATTATGGATAGGAAAAAGATTTTTCTCTCTGTTTTACTAGTTTTTTTTGTTTTAATTTTTTTTGGGGTTATTGTTAGTATGTTTTTAAATACATTCTGTTGTCAGCCATCTTTAAATTATGCTGATGAATCTGAAATTGAAAGTGAGTGTGAATCTAAATGTCAAAGTTTTCAAGATGCGACAGGAGAGGATTATTTTAGAAGAGCATTTGATTACTGTAGAGCTACTTTTATATATGATGCGGATAAATCAGGTGTTGCAGAGGGACAGATATATGAGCAGGGTTACAATTCTTTCTGTCAGGATGGTGTAAAATGTTTTAACAAACACCAGTGCTTTAGAGACGGTAACCAAAGTCTTGTGCTTGATGCTGAGGGATGTATAGATATAATGTGCGAATATATAGATAACAATCTAGAGATGTTTTCGGATGATGGTGAAGAGCCTGAGACTGATGCAATAATAGAACATATCTTCAGAAATGATGAGCCTGGTAAAGGAGTCGGAACATGTGATTTACAAGAACTTGAAGATGCATCCGGATATAAAATTGACACATGGTACAGTAATCTAATTTATAATGAGGAGACAAATCCTTGTGAAATTGTAAGTTAGTCGGGCAAGACTTTTATTCTGGTTTTTCCTAGTATCCTGTTACTGATAAGTAGTTTTTTGGTTAGTTTGAAAGTTTTTAATAATTTTGGTAGGTTCTAAGAAGGTTTTGGTTGTTTTTCTGGTTATTTTGGTTTTTGTAAATATTTTTTCTTTTGTATTTGATGATGCAATGAGATTTATTTTTGGTGGAAAAGAGCGAACTACATCAATTAATGGAAAGTTATTTGGAAATAACGTTGGAATTTGTTGAAGACGGTTATGAAACCAGTTTCGGGTGCATAATTATAACTAAATACAAATACTCTTAGGACGTCAAGAAAACCTTTCTATTCAAATATGTCGGGATAGGCATCTCTCACATTACTCTCGAAACTAATAGGTGACACAACACCTATCTCTGTCACCAATCCATCAATCAACCTGGAAGGAATCTTCTCAAAAGCGGGGTTTCTGATGCTTACTTCCTCTGGTTTATCCTCCCAAACCTCTTTTCCGTCCCTCATCTCAATCTCTATCTCTTCCCCGTCAAAGTACTTCCATGAATCAGTGCATACAAAAACAGGAACGTTCATCTCTTCGGCTGATTCTGCTATCAGCCTAGAACCTATCTTGTTGTACACATCTCCCTTTCTGTTGACAGCATCAGCACCTATCAACATGTAATCAGATTTTTCAAGTGCGAATCTTGCCGCAGAATCGATGTAATGCGTTATATCGATATTTTTGTTTGACATCTTTTTCGCTGTTGTTCTGCCTTGGTACAACGGCCTTGTTTCGGTGTTGTGCACCTTCAGATCTTTTTTTCCGGCTACTTTCTCTATTATACCGACAACGGTGTCCGAGTGGCAGTGTGTATAGATCGCTTCGGCGTCCCTGAACTTAACCAGGCCGTTCTTCGATATACTTTTCTGAGATCTGTCGAAATGTTTCAATGCTCCTTTAAAATCCTTTGAAGTCAAAACATATTCAAGAGCGTTAAAAAGAGCTGGTTCTGTTGGTCTGGAGTTTTTAAGTTTCTCAGCAGCTTTTTCAAGTTCTTCTTCAGAAACATCTTTCCTGTATTCTTTTCTGAGAGCTTTCACACCTTCAATCGCGACATCAGTAGCTCCCTGTATCTCCAGGTCCTCAATCTTTCTGATTGTTTCCTCTAGCCCCATGTCTTTTTGATTGTGGTTCGTGGAATAAAACTTTTACTCGCAAAACATAGAAAAAGAGACCGGGAGTTAAAACCCGGTTTTTAAGGTATTCACTTGACGAACTTTCTGTAAGCTCCTCTCAGCAAAAAGATTCCGACCACGAAAGGCAGCAGGAACGCAACAATGAACAGTGCATACCTCAGAGCAGCAAGCAAAATGTTTATTATGTCGATCGGTAGCCTTGCCAGAACCGAAAGAGTATCCGTCAGCTCGTTCAAACCGGATCTGAACTCATCTCTTACATCATCCCAAACATCTTCAGGCCATACAGAAAACTGAAGATCCTGTTCAAATGTTATCTTTACTTCGGACCACTGCTCCTGTTCCTCCAGCTCCGCAATATCGTAACCAAGCTCGTTCAGCTCCCTTGCAAGTTCTTTTCTTTTCTCAGTTAGATCATGGACCAGTTCCATCTCGTCAGAGGTAAGCCTGTCTCTTGCTCTTATGTCTTCAAGCATGTCATCGTAGATAGCCATAGCCTCCTCAAGAACCCTTATCTCGTTCGTGTGTCCCTGGACAGAGACAGTTTCGTAGTGTAGTTCTGTCTCGGTTACGTCGTAAGTGTCCTCGAGCCATTCGATAAACTCGTCGAAATTCTCGCTACTTACTCTGACATTAATTGTGTATGAAAGTCTTCTTAGAACTTCTCTACGGCTTTCATCAGTTATATCTGCTTCGAACCTGTCTAGTTCGTTCCTAAGCCTTGAGACATCCGAGTCAGCATCCTCCGACTCTATATTGGCAGTACCTGTTCTGATCTCGAACTCCGGTTGCTCGTACTGACTCCGGTCCATTTGTGCTTCTTGGCCTCTGTAAGCTTCTGCTTCCATGGCCCCGTCAGCAGCAAAACTATCCTGTAAACTAGCGGACCACATAGTAAGTACTGCTCCAATAATGGAAAGAACAATCAAAACAGCTATTACAATTCCTATCGTTTTCCCCTTGTTATTCTTGATACTTTTTCTTGCGTTGTCGACTGATGACATAATTAATAAAATAGAGGTGTCGGAATATAAATATAAGGTAAAAGAATGATTTCTCAGAAGTAACTTCCTAGGTCCTGCTGTGACTGTTTCAAAGACTTCTCCAGTTTTTTGTACGTGGAATCAACCCTGTTATCTGAGAAATCGTGCTGTTCTACCAGTACCTCAAAGACCTTCTCTCTATCCGGTTTACCGTACTCGAAACTGATTTGTTTCTCTACAGGAGGATTTAGGAACAGTTCAAGTATCTTTTCAGGGTCATTTTCATTGTCCCAGTCAACTTTGTCGTCGCTCATAAGTTCATCAAAGCTTTCGTATTCCTTAACCATTTTTATAGCGGTTTTTGGGCCTATACCTTTTATACCACCGGGATTAAAGTCTGTACCTATAAGAATACCTATCCAGACAAGTTTCTCCCTGTTTATACCAAGTTGATTCAGAGCTTCAGCTGACTCAACTTTTTCCGGTACAATGTTTCTGTACTTCTTTTTACCTGGTATTTTCCTTTTTCCGGTCACAGTGAGATTCTTGACGAACCTTTCCGCTCCAAAAAGAAGAGAATCCCAGTCCTGACTTCCAACAGCCCATATAGAACCTTCTTTGTTCATCTGAGCTGCTTGAGCTTCTCCTTCACTAGGCGCCTGTATATAAGGGATTCCCATAGCTTCAAGAAGTTTTTTAGCTTCTTTCACCATGTCAGGAGTCAGTTTTGAACTCTGAGTAGCTTTTTTAAAAGCTTTTTTTAATTTGCCTTCTTCTTTAAGTTTTTTCCATTCCTCCCTGGCTTTTTCCCGTTTCTTCCTCCGTTCTTTTGACTCCTCCGCCTTTAGTTCCGGTGCCTCACCATCAAAAATATATACGGGTTTTATGTTCTTTTCAAGAAGCTTGGCGTTCCTGTAAAATATTCCTGACAGGTGGGAGGTTATGTTACCCTGAGAATCCTTTAGGGGAGTCCCATCCCTCTGTCTTATGATAGAAAGAAACTGGTAGATAGTGTTCATCGCATCTATTCCTATTTTTTTGTTAAACAGGTGTTCAAAACTTATTTCCTCCGATTCTATGAGATCCCCCAGTTTTGTTCCCATGTTGTGATTTTTCTGCTGAACTTATATAAGAAAAACGGGTTTCGTCGATACACACTAGATGTTCTGTCAAACTATTTTTTCCTTAAGATTTTCCAGACTGTCTTTTTTCCTGCTGTAAGCTCCTATTACCAGACCTGACAACAGGTAGTTCATTAAAGCCCCTGGTAGAATAACTCCCAGATACTCTAGGATACCTGGTTGTATAGGATTTCTGATCCCAGGTAAAGGCATAGGTCCGTTGATTGGAGGTTCTGGCAGTGGATCAGGGTCTTCTGCTAATTGTCTGGGCACTATTGAAACTAGATTCCATATATAGGTCACGCCTGTTAATCTGCTGAACTCGCTAATCCTCATAGTTGTCGTTTGAACGACCTGTGAATCAAATGGTTGTCTTAGATGAGTCTGATAATATTGAAAGTACATCTGGAAGCTCCAGGATAACAGCATAACTGTGAGCAAAGCAAATAGAACAATCTTTCTCCAGTCCGGCTTAACCAGGCTTTCATTGGTTTCCGGTTTTTTGAACAATAAAAACACCACAATCAGGGCTGGAGGAATGATCAAAAACGTGAATACCTCTATAACCTCTTGTAAAGGTATAAAACTGAAACTTGATCTCTCCACTATTATGGTCATATTTCCATCATATGTCTCAGAAACTTGTACAAACTCGTTGAAGTTTATAGGTTTTCCTGTAATTCCCTGCACGAGAGAGATGAAGAGAATTGATAAGATAAACACATGGAATATCTTTTTCATATATTTTACTTTTAAAAGAAATTTTTTTAATCTTATTTTTTGTTCTGTTCTCTATGATATCATATGTCTATATCTGCTCGACTAGCTGTTTTCTGTAAAAAAACTTCTCTCCCATAATATTATTTTTTTATTCAACCTGTTATGCTTATGCTGAAAGTGGTTATAAGCACTGATGAAGAGCTTTCCGTGATTGGACAAGTGTTGTCGACGAAATTCACGTTTGCACAGTTATACTGTTCGCCATCGACTGTCACAGTCATTTTCTCATCAAAATCTTCGTCTATTATGTTGGTCCAGTAACATCCTAGGTCATTACAGGTGGTGCCACTCCCTATAAACCTGATTGATTTAAGCTGAGTCGTGTCATCTATATCACTTGCTCCCACATTTTCTATATTTTCCTGCTCTAATTTGTCTATGTTTATTGTTCTTTCGCACACAGAACTTTGTATGTTGCCTATTATTTGATTGCATTTGTGTTCTACCTGTGCCTCATGACTTAATCCAGTCATAACCCCTATATTATCTATTAAAGTTGTTCTGAACATTGTTAGAAGTGTAATGGCTCCTGCAAGGAGTACAACACCTACAATAATTACTGTGAGTGTGAAGCTTATACCCTTTTTCAAACCCATAAAATCTTTTTCTCTTTTTTATATTTTAAATTAACATTTTCTGTACATCTGGAACACTTTCTTGATTTCTTCTTTGAGATATAAAACGGATTGGTATAGATTTGTGATTTAATCTTCTAAGATGGAGGTTTACAGCGTCTATTTTTTTATATCTGTAAAACAATGTTTTTTTGTGATTACAGATAAAAATTATCTAATCTATTTCGTTGTTGCATTGCTATTCCTTGCAGGTTTATCCATTTCTTTGATTTATAGCTCGTATAATTCTCAAAGAGTTATTGAGAGACCGCAAGTACAGAACAGTAGAGATATTACTTTTGTAAGACATGCTCCGGGGGGCGGAGGATGTGTTTCTAATGAGGAAGAGGGAGTGGTTTGTAGAGGTGACGAGATAGAGATAGGGCCTTTGGAGATGAGATCTCAAGTCGAAATTGTGGTTGAGATAAGATTTGTTGTAACGAATCCTGAGGGCGATGATTTTATATGCACAGCTAATGAGGACTGTGAAGGCCACCTTTACGAACTTGATAGAATTTCGGCAGGTTCGGGCGAGACATATGATTTAGATAATGTTGTTATTGGAGAGGAACTTGAACATTATACCTTTATGGCTTCTGCAGAAAGATCTTTCAGGATACCTGATGAATCAGTCCCAGGAACGTATAACATGGAACTAGGAATCTACAACGAGGATGGAGAAATGGAAGGTTTTTACGAGGACGACTTTGAGATATATGATGAAGAAGCAGAAGAGGAACTTGAAGTACCTGAGGATGCTGAAACACATAAGATAACTGTTGATATGCCTGAAGGTGCGAAAGCTCAGGTTTTTGGTCTTGTTAATGGGGATGAAACTGTCGAGGAGGAAGGAAAGTTTATAGGAGAGGTAGTTGAGGGCGAAACAGTTGAGATAACGCCTGAAACAAGGCAAGGTTACAAGTTCCTTTTATGGCTTTCCGAAGGTGTTTGTGACAAGTTGCGGGATACAGATAATACCTGTGAAATCGAAATGGAAAATGATGAGAAGGTTGTGGGTGTTTTCTTACCGGTACCTGAGGGAGAGGAATCAACTCTTTTAATCGATGTTTTTGAAGGAGGAACTATTTCTGTAGATAATGAGGAGATAGTTGGTGAAGCTTATGGTGAAAAACTTGTCTTTGACCAAGGTGAGGAAGTTAAACTTGAGGCTGAACCTGAAGAGGGATTTGAGTTCCAGGGCTGGATAGGTGATATGAGAAGTATGGAAGAGGAAATTTCAGTAGTTATTGACGATGATTTATCCATATCAGCGGATTTTGCAAGGATAGAACACGAGATAGATTTCAGCATTGAGGGCGAGGGTTCTGTGGTTCCAGGAGAACATAGAAGATACGTTCATGGTGATGAAGTTGTTATATCAGCTGTTCCATCCGCTGGATTTAGTTTTAAAGCATGGGGAGGAGACATAATTTCTGAGGATCAGACTATTTCTTTTGAAATTACGGAAGACATGGAAATTGATGCTGTCTTTGATAGAACAGGTTATGTTCTTGAAATAATTCATACAGGTGATGGGAACGGACGTACAACTCCAGAAGAGGGTAAACACGTATTTGAAGAGGGAGAAACGGTTGACATACGGATTTCTGCTGTTGAAGATACTCACATGTTTGAAGGTTTCGAGGGAGATGTGGACTGCGATGGTATAGAATGTACTGTTGATATAGGTTATGAAGATATTGAAGCCAAGGTGAGGTTTGAGGATGGAGGATCAAAGGTTGATCTTGACAAGGAAGGAGAATCTTGTGATAATTATGAGGATGGGACACCTGTAAAGAGATCAGGACATATACATGGAAGATACTGTTACGATAATGTTGCCAGATACTGCCCTGAAGAGGTAACAGGTATTGGAGACGATCCAAGTCTATGTGAAGAGGAAGATGATGGTAAAAAGAGTATATACGGCTGTGTTGATATGGATATAGATGATAAGTTCTGTGGCACATGTGGGAACGAGTGCCCCGAGGGCTATGTTTGTGAGGACAGGCAGTGCACACCAGGCGAATCTCTTTTTGAGGTCGACATTGATATTGAGTATGGTGGTTCAGTTATGCTACGAGATACTATGTTCTCTGTTGGAGAACATATAGAGATAAAGGCGAATCCTCTCAAAGGCTTTAAGTTCGGAGGCTGGGAGGGAGATGTTGAGAAACCAGAAGAACCAATCAATGTTATCGAGATGGATGGAGATATAGAGTTAAAACCAAAATTTGAGGAGGATATTAGAACAGTCAAAGTTTATGGTTTTAGCGATGACACGGAGGAACCTGGTGAGGTTGAGTGGAGTAGTCCCGAGGAATTCTCAGATTCTATTGGAGAGAAACCGGTTGAAAAAGAGATACAAATTGGAGAAGAAGTTCGTATGATTTTCCATCCGTATGATGATTATCAAATAGAAAGTGTTAGGGGAAATATATGTGAAGGTGTTAGCAGGGTATGTAATTTTGAAGTATCTGAAGATATGGGAGAGATATACATAATTGTTGATTTCGAGAAAAAAGTACATGATATAGATGATTTCATGGATTCCTACGAGATAGATATTATTCATGAAGGAGAAGGAAAGACTTCAATATTTACCTATGATGGTAGAGAATATAAAGAAACGGTATTTGAAGGAGTTGATGATTCTTGGTCTATAAATGTTTATGAGGAATGGCGTTTTTATTTAAGAGCGCATCCTAGATACCCTGTAGAGAAACTTGTTGTAAACGGGGTTGAAAGAGATCTGAAGGGTATGCCGTATTTTATCCCTAAACCTGATTCTGAGATCAAAGTGGTTTTTGAAGATTGAGATTTCTATTTTCTGAAGAACGGGAGAGAAATTGATGAGGAAGATTCTTTCCAGATTTATTAACCAGTTGCGTGAATAAATTTAATGAGGTGGACTTATTTGAAAGCTATTGATATGTTTTTTGGATCAAAAATTAGATTTCAGCAGTATTTAAAAGATTTTTTGAAGTTTTTCTGTTTTTTGATGGTTTTTACAATCTTAAATGTGTCTGCATTATCCGTTACATATGAAGAGGTTTCCTCAAATTTAGAAACAGCTGAGGAGAAACTTGAAGATATGAAGGAAAACCAGATACCAGTATCCAAAGCTGAACACATTTTTGAGGATGCGGAGGATTCTTTGGATTCTCAGAGATCTCTTGAGTCAATGGGAAAGGATCCGGACTATGAAGGAGTCCAAGAACTAATTTACCGGTTATTTGAAATAAGCGAGAACTCGTTGAGAGCCAGAGACGATTTGAATGTTCTTGAAGAAAGAATTAATGAACTCAGACAGGATGATACCTTTGAGATACAAGAGGCTGAAATGAGTTATGAGAGAGCTGTCGAGGAGTTTGAGAACCAGAAATTTGAATCAGCATTGGAAAGCGTTGAGGAGACCTATGAAAAAATTTCAGAGCCAGGATTACCGGCAATTAGATTGACTGATTTTTTCCATATCCCATGCTTCAAAAGTTCGTCTGCCCCAGGGATATATGTATCAATATATGTATCATAGGCAGATTTTTTACTTTCTTTATTCTCATTCTCAAATTCTCTATCTGTTTCTTCTAAACCAGCATCAGAATGAATCTTGCTCTGGTGTATATGTAACCCTCTACCTGTCTCAAACTTTTCCCCACAGATGTTACATTCATAGGCCATACATTAATAAAATTCGGTAGAACTCTATAAATAATTTTTTCAGTAACCTCTGGAGAGCTATATCGGTTTATTGTGGCCAGAAAATAATAAAATGTTGTTACAAGTTTCTAAGAGATTTTTGAAGCTATATATCTATTTTTCTAATCTTTTCTATCCTTTCTTCAACAGGAGGATGAGTCATAAAAAGCTTTTTGAGTAATCCTTTGTTTTTGTCTCCTCTCAGAGGATTAGCAATGTATAGGTTGGCTGTAGCTTCATTTGCTCCTTCCAGCTCGTTTGGATCAGAGGATATTTTTTCAAGTGCCGATGCTAAACCATCAGGATATCGCGTGTTCAGTACAGCAGAGCTGTCCGCAAGATACTCTCTTTTTCTGGAGATTGCGTACTTTAACATCATAGCAAATATAGGTGCGATTATAATTACCACAACTCCAATGATCATTTTCAGACCACCACTTTTGCTATTGGATGATCTCCTTCTACCGAACAGCATAGATCTCAGAAATATTCTTGAGATTATGGCTATTGTTCCAGCAAGGACAACTGCAACTGTTGAAACAAGTATATCTCTATTTTCTATGTGTGCTAGCTCGTGTGCAAGAACTGCTTCCAGCTCGCTTTTTTCCAGCCTTCTAAGAAGCCCATCTGTTACTGCTATCACCGAGTGTTCGGGATTCCTGCCCGTTGCAAATGCATTGGGCTGTTTCTCATTTATAATATACAGATCAGGTTTCGGCAGTCCTCTGGCGATAGCGAGATTTTCGACAAGATTATGCAGTTCAGGATACTCTTTTTCATCAGCCTCAGTAGCGTTATTCATCTTTAGGACTATCCTGTCAGATTTCCAATAAGATACAAAAGAACTGACGACTGCTATTACCACCGCTAAATATAATATTATCATATCGCCAGTTACAAGAGATATAGCGAACCCTATTCCTATCAAGAGCAGGGCAAAAAATATCAGAAGCGCCCATGTCTTCAGAATGTTTGATTCAGCCTGCCCGTAAAAAGTTCCCATTTTATTTCACTAAAAGCTCACATCAACGCTTTGTTTTTCCTCTTCATCTGCTTCGAAGAACTTTCTTTCATCGAAGTTGAAAATGTTTGCTACCATGTTGGCAGGGAATTTCTGTATTTTGATGTTCAGAGCCTTTGCGTTCCTGTTGTAAAATCTTCTTGCGGCCTGTATCTTGTTCTCAGTGTCCGTTAATTCCCTCTGAAGTTCTTTGAAGTTCTCTGAAGCTTTCAGATCCGGATAATCTTCTGAAACTGCAAAAAGACTTTTAAGAGCTCCTTTTAACTGGTTTTCAGCTTTCCTAACTTCTTCAGGATCTCCCTGTTCCTTGGCATTCATAGCAGAAGTCCTGGCCTCTGTTACATTTTGAAAGACTTCTCTTTCGTGTTTTGCATAACCTTTCACAGTATCAACGAGGTTCGGTATAAGATCATGCCTTCTCTTGAGCTGAACATCTATATCAGACCATGCCTCTTCAGCCCTGTTCTTGTAAGTTATCAGTCTGTTGTAGGTGAAAACCACATATAGTATTACAAGACCTATTATTCCGCCGATTATGTATTCCATATTTACCATTTATAGATTACTTTTTGAGTTTATTAAATGCTGTTGTTTGTTAATTGTGGTTGTTCTATGAATTTTCAACCCATAAATTTTTGTACAAGACCCGCGAATTAAAAGAACTATATGGTATTTGATGAGGTTCCTGGAGAAGTGAAGCGACTCTCCATAGCGTTTTCGCTAAGCTTTCTCGGAAGCTCGATGGTCTGGATGTTCCTCCCGGTATTTTTTGAACAGCACATAGAGAATGTATTTCTGGTCGGAGTTTTAACATCTGTACCAGCTTTCACAACTTTGTTTATGGATATACCTGTAGGTAATTTGCTTCAAAGAGCTGATTCAAAGCTATTTACTTTCATCGGGCTTATATTGTTTTCTATACCTGGTATATTTTACATCACCACGTTGACTGTTATGATGTTCGTCGGTAAGTTTGTCGAGGGGATCTCCAAGACTTTGAGATGGGAGTCCGGATGGTATATCGCAATGGAGGATTCCAACATCGAAAACGAGTCAGAAACTTTGGGAGTTTTCACACTTGGAAAAAACATTTCTGATATAATAGGACCTGTTATTGGAGGAATACTGGCTTTTTATATAGGTATAAGTTTTAATCTTGTTTTATGGTTTTTCTTAGGAGTTCTATCCTTCATCTATTTTTATATGTATGTTGGATTTTCCACTGATAACTACAAAAAGGCCTTTAAGTCTCTGATTAAGAAGAAGACATACTCCGATGATATCAAACATTTGAGAGAGAACTGGTCCAGTATGAGGTGGGCTATCTCGTTGATCTTTATTTTTTCCATAGTCTCTTCATTTTTCTGGGTCGCTGTGCCACTTATTTTGAATGATCTAGGTGCGGATTATATCGTTATGGGAGGTCTTTTTGGTCTTGTGGCTATTCCAAGGGTTTTTGAGGTTTATTTTGGAAAGCTAGCTGACAGGTATGGCTGGCTAAGAACCGTCCAGTTTTTCTCTTTTTGCGTTATACCTGTGCTTTTCATCATAAGTTTTATGGAAAACATAGTGGTTGTTGGTGGTTTAATTTTACTTGCAATGTTTTTTTCCACTGCTTTGAACCCTTCTCTACACTCTTATTTTGATAAGAGTGTTTCTGATGAAGTTGAGGGCGAGATGGTAGGATTTTTAGAACTTTTCAAGCATTCAGGACAAACCCTAGGGCCTATCATAGCGGGTGCTGTAGCTTCAAGATGGAGTATCTCCACTTCTTTTTTAGCCGCAGGGATTATAAGTGTCCTTTTTTTCATTTTGGTAACCTATATAAGGGTATTTGTGGAGTGACTTTGTCTTCTTTGATACAATATTTATAAAGATAGATCGGTTAATTTGTTATTAAGAGGTAATAATTAATATGTCGAGTGTTGAGGAGTATGTGGAAAGTTCGAAAAATATTCAGAGAACCGATACCGGAGTTCCAGAGAGGTATTACAAGGGATTGGAAAAGGACGTCTCAAGATTTGATATACATGGTTCGATAGAAGAAGTTCCCAGCTTTGAAGATAAAGAAGAGGCTAAAAGATATATCTATGAACAGTTTGACCTACCTGACTTCATGTACACAGAATTCGAAAGATCTTTCAAGATCTCATGGGGTTTGGACGGTGCACCTGAAAAAGATCAAAGGGTTTACGAAGAAGCTCTTGGAGAGGTATACGATGAAGTAATTGAAAAAGAAGATACTCTAAGGTCAAATAAAAATAGTGCTCTAAAAGCAGTTTTTGGAGCAGCCTGTGTAGGATTTGTAGGCAGTACAGCATTAGGAGCTAACCCTATTTATTCTGGATTATCATCTTTTGCAGGTGGAGTATTGGCAGGAGGATTAGTCAGCAAAAGATATGATAGGGAAATATTTGGTAATTTAGAGAAAAGGGACAGAATCAGAGTACTGGAACATATATTCATTGATGAACCGTTGACCAGAAGCGAAATCGATAAATTGAGAAGTGAATGAATAATTATGCGCCGACCGGGATTTGAACCCGGGTTGCGCGCATGGCAAGCGCGAGTCTTAGCCACTGGACTATCGGCGCTTCAATCTATCTTTCTTTTGAAAACCACTTTTTTTATGTCTTTCCTAACTTTCAATATTTCTCCAGCTCAAAAAAATTGTAAAAATCTCTAAACCAGTTCTCCACGTTTATCAGGATTTTCTCCGGGCTTTTCCTACCGAACATTCCAAGCCATAAACCTGTGAAAAAAGTCAGAAAAAACCTGACCCATAAATTATCCTTAAAATCCTCTCCATAACCTCTACTAAATCCTTTCATGAACATTCTATACTTTGTTTTATCTATAAACCTTGCTGAAGTCTGTAATGATATTAGATCCAGTTCTTTCTGGATATTTGATGATTCTTTTTCGAAAAGCTCGTGGTCCAGAGAAAATAAATCTTCTCCACTAACAAAACTGTTTGAAAGCCTTGAATCGATCAAAGAAAAACCGTTATCGTGAATTTTTCTTAGCTGCAAACCTTTTTCACGACCTTTCTCAAAGCATTGGCACGGTTTTGAATTCTCAAGAAAAATTTCAAGAACGGAACCCTCCAATTTTTCCATCACTATATAATCATCTTCTTTTTCTGTTATTAACGGCACTTTCACACCAATCTCCGAGAGTTTATTTTTTGCCTCCAGCTCTCTCTCGATACCGTCCTTTAATCCCTGGGTTCTGAAATCCATGAAAAAGAACTTGAAAATATTCAGAAACATCATATTCCACCGATAATTTGTAAAGTATTTCACAATTTTTCCATCTTCTCTCTCCCATACGAAGTTAGTTATTCCTCTCTGTAATTCACTCATCTATATCACTGTTGTAATAATTGCATAGATCTTTCAAAACACATTTATAGCATAGCGGTTTTCTTGATTTGCATACTGTTCTTCCGTGGTTTATGAGGTTTATGTGGAACTCGTACATCCTTTCATCCGGAACCTTCTTTTCAAGGATGTCATGAGATTTTTTCCTAGAGCAATTATTTTTTATAATACCGGTTCTTTTGGACAGTCTGTGTACATGGGTATCGACAGGCATTAGGGGCATATCGAACACAAATAGGAGCGTAACTGCAGCTGTTTTAGGTCCTATACCTTTAAAATTTTTCAGATAATTTTTAGCGTCTTCAACAGACATTTCACGGACATGTTCTAAACTGATTTCTCCTCTTTCTTCTTTCAGGACTTTCAAGAAATTCTTGATTCTTTCTGCCTTTGTATCGCCCAGACCTGCCGGTTTCACCTCTTCGGCTACATCAATCAAGTCAGCTTTCAATATATCTTCAGGTGTATTAAATCTACTGAAAAGTCTTTCAGCAGCGATATCTCTGTTCCTATCATTGGTGTTCTGGGATAGAATCGTTTTTATCAGTGAACGGACAGGATCTTTTCTTTTTGAAGGTTCTGGTGTCCCGTATTCCTTTTTTAGCCTGTTCATTATATCTTCCATTTTTTTGTCCATACAACATTCACAGAGATAGGTTTGGAGGAAACTGTTTTATTATTAAAAAACACAGTTTTTTTCAATGGAGTCGGGAGAGATAAAGAATTATACTATAATCGCATTATTGCTTTTTACAGCCTACCTTATTTGGCCACTTCTTGATGCGGTTATACTAGGTATCTTCACCGCATACATATTTTTATTCGTTAAAGAAAATCTCGATGAACTTCTTGAAGGTAGAAAAGGTGTTTCAGGTTTTATAATTGTTACAGCGTTACTATTTTTGATTCTTGGGTTTTTTTATGGTCTTCTCACAGGTATCTTATCCATATTTCTCAACTTTGAGAACTTCATTGATACTATCACAGGTTCGGTTATATTTATAATGGATCTTTTGGAGTTTCCTGCAGCTGCCTCTAACTACATAGAGTCTATAGTCAGGGATTTAATGATTAACTTTAGGACTCACTTTCTTGGAGGTTTTGGTGATGCACCCAAACTGTTTATATCTTCTTTTGTGTATGTAGCCACTTCTATATATTTCTTTTTCTTCGGAGAGGACGTAAGAAATGATCTTTTTTACTCCCTTGATAATATGGATGACAGGATCGCAGATATATTAAGGGTCTTTATAAGAAGCATTTATGATCTGTACAATGGGGTCTTTCTCAAAAGAGCTCTGATGAGTTTTTCAGTGCTTGTCATCTCTGGTATAGGTTTTTTCCTTTTGGGAATTGAGTTCTGGATAGGATGGGCGATTTTATTAGCTATTTTCCGTTTTATACCTATATTAGCTAATTTCATCGTATATATACCACTAGGAATCCTTTATTTTGCACTTGGAGATATATGGACAGGATTGGGAGTTCTTATCTTTGGTCTCTTGTTTATAGATACTATACCCGAGATATA
Source organism: Candidatus Nanoanaerosalina archaeon (assembly GCA_022729275.1). Taxonomy (GTDB): domain Archaea; phylum Nanohalarchaeota; class Nanosalinia; order Nanosalinales; family Nanoanaerosalinaceae; genus Nanoanaerosalina. The sequence continues at coordinate 8,416 of JALDAH010000008.1, read as the reverse complement.
CATCAAGCCCAGGATAGATGTCCCTGATATAAAGGAGAACTCGTTCTTGATATTTATAGGTATGATATCTGGAGGAGTATTACTTGGAATCAAAGGGTTTATAATAGGCCCTACTGTTCTTATAATGTTCAGGGATATGTTGATGCATGTTTACAGAAAAACTAGCTAGAAGATATTTTTGGACTGCCTCCACAAACCTGACATTTATTTTCCTTTATCTCTCTACCACAGTCCGAACAGATTTTTTTCCATTTATAACTCTCCTCTATTCCTTCTTTCAGGAATCCCTTCCATCTGATACCTATTTTATCCGCTAGGTTCTGCATGTGGTAATCATCAGTAACCAAGAAACATTTTTTTTCTTTTGCCAGACTCACAAGTTTTAGATCGGTATTTGATACATCAGAGTTGAGTTCCAAAGCCTTTTTCCTAACTTCTTTTAAAGCTTTATCGGAGGGTTCTTCTATACCCACATCTTCTGATTCAAATCTATTTATCGCTTCTTCTGACTCTAGTTCTCCTGTCACTTCCGGAACTGTCAACATATTTTCAAAAGGTAGTTCTATATCTTTCCCGTGTATGAATATGTTCGAGTCCACTACATGAATATCCATTATTCTTCAATTACCACGACAGTTTTTTAAGAATCTAACAGAAATTTTTATCTATGAAGCTACCTTTGGCAACTCTTGAAAGGATAATGAGAAACGCTGGAGCCAAAAAATTAACTGAAGATGCTGTTAAACGCCTAAATATGGAAGTAGAGGAGCTTGCATGCGAAATATCAGATGAAGCGATAGATATTTGTAAGAAGGATGGTCGGAAAAAGCTAAGTCTTGAGGATATCAGAAAAGCTTCTGAATAGTTTTATTAATCGCTCCCGACTTCTCTCTTGATTTTTTCCTTGAACCTCTCAAAATATGTTTTAAGTCCTTTCCATTCTCTTTTCTCCATCAATCGATGAAGTCTCTGACCATAAGTGTCGACGAAAGTTGATTCAACCATTCTTTTCTTTTCTGAAGCATGTGGTCTCTCCCTTGGATAGCCCACTGTGATCATCGATAGCGGTCTGAGATTTTCCGGTATCTCAAGAAGATCCTTTACATCCTCTTCTTTGAAAGCACCCACCCAAGCAGCTCCAAGATCAAGGCTTTGAGCCATTAAGAGCATGTTCTGCATTGCAGCAGCTGTTTCCTGTATCATATAAAGATTTTTACCTCTTTCTTTAAATCTTCTGGTAGCTTTCTCTTCGTCTCCAAGCACAACTATGCATATAGGTGCTTTCCTAATATGAGACTGGTTGTAGGAATACATGGAAAGTTTTTCCTTTATCTTTTTGTCTTCAACGACTATGAACTCCCAGCACTGCATGTTTCCGGCTGAAGGAGCCCATCTACCTGCTTCCAGTATAGTACCTATCTGCTCCCTGTCGAGGTCTTCGTCAGTATACCTGGTGACAGACGCCCTTGAACTCAAGAAATCCAAAAGCTCTTCGGGTTCCATACAAAAAAATTGTTTTCAATTCTTTTAATCTTAACCTGTGCCAAATATTTTAACTTTGAACAGGAAAGTCTTTTCATGGACTATAAAGATCTCGTTGGTTTTTACAAGAAACTCGGTTCCACACAGTCCAGTTTGGAGAAGACATCTATACTTTCAGATCTTTTCTCTGGAAAAGATGATAGGGAGCTTGAAATACTTGTGAAGTTATGCATGGGCAGGATTTTCAGTGCATGGAAAGATGAAGATATTGGGATCTCTTCAAAACTTATGGTCAAGGCTTTAAAAAAAGTCTCTGGAAGTGGTGAAAAAGCCATAAATCAGGAATGGAAATCCACAGGAGATCTTGGGAAAACAGCGGAAAATCTTTTGGGAAGAAAAAGACAGCAAACTTTCGCTGTAAGGAAACTAACGGTTGAAAAAGTACATGAAAATTTGAAAGCCGTTGCGGATTTCGAGGGTTCTGGCAGCCAGTCAAGGAAGATAGATAACATATCGGAATTGTTAAGCATGGCTAATCCTGAGGAAGCTAAATACATAGTGAGAACTGTGTTGAGAAATATGAGACTTGGGGTTGGAGAGGGTATAGTAAGAGATGCCATACTAGAGGCGTTTTTTCCCATTATTTTAGACATTAAAGACGCAATGGGAGAAGATATTAGGGAAAAGGATGTTTTAATAGATAAAAAAGTTTCAAATGATTTTTTGGAAGAAGAAAAAGAATTTGAACCCGAAATATTCAATTTTGGATCGGTAAAAATATCTGAAATAGAGTATGATAGGTTCGATGTTATTATACTAGATAAAACAGACGCCAGGAAGCTATATTCTTACTTAAAAGACGCTGTTCAACACGGTTATGATGTCACAAACGATTTTGGAGACGTAGCTGTAACCGCAAAGAACAGAGGTATCAAGGGTTTACTTGGTTTGGAGATGAAAATATTTAGACCTGTAAATGCGATGTTAGCTAAAAAAGTTGATACTATAAAGGAAGGATTTGAAACCGTTGGAAAACCCGCTGGGGTGGATTATAAGTATGATGGTATGAGAGCACAGCTCCACAAAAAGGATGATGAGGTGAAAGTTTTCACGAGAAGACTTGATGATGTCACCGAGCAGTTTCCTGATGTCGAAAAGGCAGTCAAGGAATTCGTTAAGTCAGATGAATGCATAATAGATTCAGAATTAGTTGCCTATGATCCTGATGATGGTTCCACAGTTCCTTTTCAAAAGCTCTCGAAAAGGATCAAGAGAAAATACGACATAGATGAGATGGTGGAGAACATTCCTGTTGAAATAAGGCCTTTCGATATCATTTATCTGGAAAAAGCATTGATTAAACGAAAGTACTCGGAAAGGTTCGAAAAACTTGAAAGTATAATCGAAGAGGAAAATGATGTTATAAGATTAGTTGATAGGATGGTAACCGACAATGAAGAAGATGTGAACTCTATGCAGCAGAGATCGCTTTCTGAGGGACAAGAGGGTATAATGATGAAGAATCTTGATGCAGAATACAAGCCGGGTTCAAGAGTAGGGTATATGGTTAAGTTGAAACCTGTCATGGAGACACTTGATCTTGTTATAATTGGTGCAGAGTGGAGTGAAGGACGAAGAAGTGGTTGGCTCGGAAGTTTGACGATGGGTTGTAAGGATGATGATGGAAATTATCTAGAAGTTGGTAAGCTTGCCACAGGACTTACAGATAAACAACTTGAGGAAATAACGAATAGACTTGAACCTCTGATAGTCGAAGAGGACGGCAGACAGGTCAAGGTATCTCCTGAGGTCGTGGTCGAGGCAGAGTTTGAAGAAATTCAGAAAAGCCCTACCTATACTTCGGGGTTCGCATTAAGATTTCCGAGGTTGAAAAGGTTCAGAGATGACAAGGAAGATGCTGATTCAATAGAAAAAGTCGCAAGACTTTATAAGAGTCAAAATTAAATGTTCTGTTAATAACATGATTAAAACCTTTAAATAAGAGGGATACAATAATTTTTATAGCGGTATTAGTCTACCATCAATGACATATACTGATAATTATTTAAGGGTTGTAAAAAAATAATTTTTAGAAAGGTGGAAAAAATAATGGTTGCTAGTCAAGAAACTCTGGATGCTTTGGAGGACGTTGGACTGAACATGTACGAGAGGAAAGTTTACGCAGCACTCATCTCTAGAGGTGTGTCGACTGCTGGAGAGCTTTCCGAAATGACGGGTGTTCCAAGATCAAGGTCCTACGATGTTCTGGAATCCTTGGCAGAGAAAGGTTTTGCTATTCTGAAGCCTTCTAAACCAATGCAGTATGTAGCTGTTCCACCTGAAGAAGCTCTAGAGAATACTAAAGAACTTCACAAGAGAGAATTGCAGGAAAAAATGGACAGGATAGATAGATTTAAGGAATCAAGTGCAGTTAATGAACTTCAAAGACTTTATGATGAAGGAGTAAGTCTTGTTGATCCTGCTGAGATGTCAGGAGCTATAAAAGGGAAATACAATGTTCATAAAAGAATGGGTAACATGATAAATAATGCTGATAAAGAGATTAGGATAATGACTACAGCTTCAGGACTTCAAGATATCAAGGAGAACCATATGGATACTTTGAAGGAGGCAAAAGAACTAGGAGTAAATATCAGGATTGTTGCTCCCAAGACCGAGGAGAACAACGGAGTTTTCGATGAGATCGGTGAGTACGCTGAACTAAGATCGCATGCTGATGCAGAACACACACCTGAAGGAAGGTTCGTTATAGTTGATGAAAGCCATGTGTCGTTTTCACTTACTCATGATGATATACATCCAACGCAGGAAACAATGTTCTGGTCCAATTCTGGTCATGCAGCATCTGATGCATTAGGACCTCTCTTTGAGATGGTGTGGAAGAACGGAAAGCCTCACAAGTAATTTGACACTCTTTTTTTTCTTCTTTTTACCTGAAAGTATACTTTTCTTGACTCATATCTCTTCCAAAATCTATCGAAAGGGTTTCTCCTATACCCTCGCCTATTTTAGTCGCTAACAAGGACAGTATATTGAATCCCTCCCTTCTTACAAAGTTATTGACCTCAAGAGTCTTGTTGGTTTCTTCCTCAAGATAGTTAATAACATCTCTTCTGTCACCTGTCTCATCTACGAGACCTTTTTCCTTTGCATCTATTCCAAGAAAAGTTTCGCCTGTAGCCAACTCTTCGACATCCTCCATCGACAGATTCCTATTTTCTGCAACCTGTTGCTTGAACTCATTGTGAACGGTCTCCAACTGGTCTTCAATAATTTTTCTCTCCTCATCTGTCAATTCCTTGAAAGGACTTCCCGCTAACTTGTATTCACCTGAAGAAAGGTTGACATATTCTATGCCGTACTCGTCCATCAATCCTGTGAATTCCAGGTAAGATGACATGACACCTATGCTACCCGTCATCGTGAGGGAATCGGCAACGATGTAATCGCACTCTGTGGAAACCCAGTAAGCCCCAGATACAGCTACATCCCTCATTAAACAAGCTACAGGCACTTCTATACTTTCAACCGTCCTCGCAACATCTTTAGATGCTACTACTGAACCTCCCTGAGAATTAATATCGAATAGAAAAGCATCAACATTTTCATTCTGCGCGCTTTCAACCAGTCTCTGGAAGTTCTCAGGGTCAACAGTTTCAACTGAAAACATCCCTGGAGAACCAGGGACTATACTTCCGGTAAGCTTTATCCTGGCTATCGTACCCCTGTTGTTATACTCAACAATGTTTATGAGACCGTAAAAAGCAGCCCCCAAGAATAATGTTGAGAGCAATACTATTGCAGTTAAAAGAAAAACAGTTTTCCTTTCCATAACCATTATTTATAGAAAGCTTTTTTTATGATTAAAGTCCGTTTATTTTATAAATTCTTCGAGGATAACAGATATCTCGTTCCACACACTTTCTATATCTTTGTTGCCGTCTACTTTTCTCAAAACACCTTTTTTCTCATAGAAATTCTTTATGGGAAGTTTTTTCTCCCTGTACTTCTTTAATCTCTGTTTTATGACCTCTTTTTTGTCGTCTTCTCTCTGCAAAAGATCCGAACCACATTTGGTGCACACACCTTCTTTTTCGGGTGGTTTATAATTCAGATGAAATGTTTCTCCACAGTTCTCGCATATCCTCCTACCGGTCAATCTCTTCAGTATGTTCTTCTTTTCCACCTCCAGACTTATGACAATATCAATCTTTTCTATACATTCAAGATGTTTGGCTTGAGATATGTCTCTGGGAAATCCATCCAGTACGAACCCCTTTTCTGTGTCATCCTTCTTCAATCTGTGGTCGAGTATCCTGTACATAATTTTATCCGGCACTAGATCTCCTCTCTCCATGTATTCTCTGGCCTTTCCATGCTCTGTTTTGAGGTCTCTGTGTTCTCTCAGCATATCACCAGTTGAGATATGAGGAACACCCAACCTTTCGGAGATCCTTTCAGACTGTGTACCTTTTCCAGCCCCTGGAGGACCTATAACTACAATATTTTTCATTTCCATTTTAATCAGTCCATGTGAAGAAATTTATGAAGGAACAATAACCATTCATCTTTCTCATCCACTTTAACTTCTCTTATAATCCTGTCTTGAACATTATCAACCAGGTTTCTCGGCACACCTTTTTCACCTATATCACCTTTAAGGAAATCTTCCAGTAACTCTCTAGCCAATTTGTGTTCCCTCTCTACAATGGTTGTAAGCCTTGAACCGCTGATCCAAGTATTAGGATATTTGGATGTGAAATCCTTGACATTATCTAGATTGTGGAAAATCATAGGACCTCTGTGTTTTCTCTTTTCAGGGAGTTCCGAGAGCTGAAGATCAAATACCATTCTTATATTCTCTCTTCCAACGTAGAAACCCGATTCAAATAGTTGGAACTCGTTTTCCTCCAGTATATTTTCCAGTCTTCTTAAAAGTTTTCTGAGCTGCGGATAAAGTATATCCTCTGTGAGATTCGGTTTTTCGAACAATACCTCATACATCTCACCTCTTGATTTAATTTCTTCTTTTATCTTGTTTGAATCCGGCTGTATCTTTTTAGGAAAGAAAAATTCTTCAGAGGAGTTTTCAAGATATTCCCAGGATTTAAAAAGAAATTTTGAATAATTTTCAAGGCTTAAAACAGACGCCACGTTTCTTTCAGGATCTGTAGGATCTATAACTATCAGAGAATCATTTTTAAATCTTTTCTCAAGTTTTTTTGGAAGCTGTTCGTGGTAGTGCTCCACATCTATAATCTGTTTTTTATCCCACTCCTTAGTGGCTTTTAAAATATCCCTGAAACTTCCGTATTTTGCCACAAGTATCTCGCAGAGATAACCTGCAAAACCCCTTGTTTTTAGGCTAGAGCCGTATATATTTTGTCCTTTAAGGAACGCCTTTAAAAGAACTACTTCATCTTTCTCCTCTCTTGAAAGGTTTTCGTTAACCCATTTTGTATGTAGAGGAGTCCTGTCAACCGAAGACTGCATTTCATCAGGTCCATCCACAAGGTATGCTGGTATTATCTCTATTTCAAAATCATTTATATCACCTTTCGTGTATGGATGCTCGGCATACTCTACCTCGTAATCTCCACCAAATCTCTCAAAAACTTTTTTACCTATCTCAAGACCTTCATCTTCCAGTTTTTCTCTACCGGCGGTTTTTGGAAAGAATACAAATATATCGAGGTCTTTATCCCCTTTTAGAAAAGTCTCCTTGGCTATTGAACCCATTAACTTTGATTCAAGATCAAACTCTTTTTTAATAAACTTTTTTATCTTTCTGAACTTTTCTTTGGCTTCTTTTCTCTCCTCCTTATCAGGTATTATCTTCCGTATCACTTTTTCTTCTGTTTCCATATCAAAAAATTGGTTTTTTACTTAGAAATAACTTTCCCGTACAATCTAAAAATAAATAAAAAAAATTTCAGAGGATTTTAATTCTCTGTTGTCTGGTTTTCTTCTCCACCGTTATCAACCGGTTCTTCCTTCTTGTCATTTTCTCCTTCCTGCTCATCGTTCTCTTCACCGTTCCTATCTTCCGTCCCTATGTTATCCCTGACGTGTTCTGGTACTCTTTCCTGTATGTTGATGTGTTCCGGAATTTCTCCTGTATGTTCTTCTAGCTTTTTTAAAGCTCTTTGATGACCCATCATCGAATTGTTAAGGGCTCTGTCGATAGCTTCTCTCGCATTTTCTGAAACTCTTCCCCTTACCTGTGAAAGAATCTCGGCATGATGTTGTGTCGCATTAGCGACTAATGCTTCAAAATCCTGTTTTCTTGCGTTTTCACTGATTCTTTCACCGAGTTTCTTAACTTCCTCCATCTTTTCGGAGTACTCCTCTGAGAGCTCCATCGCTCTTCTTTCATTCACTTCAGAAATATTTCTAGCTTCAGCAGCTCTTCTACCAGCATTTAGGACCATTATCTCAGATCTAACTAATTCATTAGGTGCTAAGTTTTCTGAACCAAGCTCTGCTGCTCTTCTTAACTGGTAAAGAGGATGTTCTGGTGAGATCACTGATTGTTCTGCCACTGCATAAGAGCCCATCAGTAATGTTATCGCTAAAATCAAAAAAACAGTCAATTTTTTCATCTAAATCACCTACCCTCTATCTCTATCTCTTCGAATTTTTGGCGAGCCTGCTCAGCTTTTTCAACTGCTTCTTCCTGGTCTCCTTCCATGAAAGCTTCCATGCTTTCTTTCATATCCCTGGAACCTTCTGCTGAAATTTCTAAATGTTCTCTTAATGTTTCAGCATCTTCAACTCCTTCAACCTTGTTTTTAGCTTCTAGAAACTTTCTTTCGGCTTCTTCAAATTTTTCCAAAGCCTGAGAAAAGTCATTTTCACCAAGAGATTCGTCTCCTTCACTTATGGATGTTCTTCCCTGCTCCATAAGATTTCT
>JALDAH010000063.1 GCA_022729275.1 Candidatus Nanoanaerosalina archaeon | reverse complement strand
GAGATTTCTGAGAAAACCCTGTGTATATCGGAATCCCTGTGTCTTTTTATGACGGGTTCCTGTGAAACGGTGGTCTCTCTGATCCTTTCATCCTCAGGTATTTCCGTTATAACCGGTATACCTGTCTTTTCCTCGGCTCTTTTTCGAGGTACCTCGTATCCCCTGTTTTTGACCCTGTTGTACACCATGCCGTGCAACATCATCTTTTTGTCAAGATTGTCTTTGAGCCTTAAAACATCGACTATGGAGTCCATTTTGGGACTGGTCACCACTATCATCTCGTCAACTGAACTTGTCAGAGTGTTCAGGTTCTCTTTAAGACCTGGAGCGGTATCCACTATAAGAAAATCATAGCCCTTCGAAGTTATGGATTCTTCCTTGATCGCTTTGAGGTCCTGAGGATAGGGTTCCACGTAAAGCCTTGGGAACACTTCTTTTCTACCCTCTTCTGGTTTCATGTTTAGAAAGTATCCTAGATGCGGTGTTGTAAGGTTTCCTTCAACTAGTAGTACGTTCTGGTTGTGGTCATGGGCGAGTGAAGCAGCCAAATTTATCGATACGGTGGTCTTTCCAACTCCTCCTTTTCCCGAAAACACTCCCAGTTTTCTCATTATATCACGCTTATACTCCCTTTAAGAGTTATTTTTTCATCTTCGTATATGTAGACATTTTCCTCCTTAAGAGAAGGTCTGAACGTTATTTCATGTTCGTCAAAAACCATGTTTATGTTTTCACCGTCTTCTTCGACGCTGTAACTGCCTTGCCTGTCTACTTTTTCTTCTTCTAATTCCAGTGTCATTACAACGGTTCCATCGGATTCGAACTCGAAGATCATGAATGTTTCTTCAGCCGACCAGAGGTAGCCGTCCTCAACATATTCGTCCATGTTGACCGGACCGAACTCTATCATTCTTGTATCCGAAAAAACTTTTTCACCATCATCTGTCTCGGTGTAGTCCGTTCCAAAATCATCCGCAACTATGAAACCCGTTAATGAACCATCGTACTGAGAAACAGTGAATACCGCTACTATTATCAGTATGAATACCGAAACGAAACCGAGTTTTTCGGTTTTTCCCATGTAATAATAAAAGAACCCGTTATTTTTAACTTTTACTTATTTCTGCAGGCAGTTAGACATCAGATTTTTTTATAGTATACGATGCCCGCCACTATGGCTATGACAAGTAATATGATTGCCACTATTTCTACAGTGTTTAAAGCTGCAAGGTATCCGACAGATACTTCTTCTTCGAAATAAATGTTTTCAGAAACGTTTTTTATGGATGTGTCAAATCTTTCAGATCCGGATACGAGTGTTGCGTTTATTGGGCTGAGCTGCTCGGCTTCTTCCCTGTCCAACCTTAGAGAAGTCTGTAGAAAGGCGTTTTCGCCCGGAGGTATTTCCTCCCTATCTGATTTTAAGGTGTATGTAGACCCATCAACCTCCAGGTCTTCTATAAGTATATTGGCGTAAATTGTTTCATCTCCAGGGTTGGAGACTTCCAGACCCAGTTTCCTTGAGAATCCATCGATCCTCATGTTCTCTATCACAGGTTCAGAGAGATTCCCAATTCTTATCTGCTGAACAAGATTACCTTCTGACTCGTTGTAGGGGATTTCCGATCCGTCTGCAAGAGCTGTAACATCTATAGCTGTTGGTACACCGTCAGCATCTAGTCGGAACTTTTGAGATCTTGTTGATTCGGGTCCGATCATCATCGATGCATCGAAATCTTCGACAAGTTCAATGGAACCTGGAGCATCCACCAGTACGGATCCGAGATAGTCTATTCTTGCACTGCTCATCCCATAATTTCTGTAAAGTATGTGGATATAGTTGGTGTCCGGGTCATGTATCGCCCTCACTATCCTGACATCGCTACCTCTTTGAGGTATCATTATACGATTGGAAGGCATTTCAACTCCTTCAAGTCCTTCTATACCTGTGAAAGTTCTACCGGTTTTTATTATGACGCCTATCTCCCTGTCCGAACCAGTTCTTATGTTGTGGCCTATGGTGTTGTGCTCCGGACCGACTATCTCGAAAAGCCCTATGTCATGTTCGAATGAGAAATCCACCAGTTCTTCAGAATTAGATAACAGTAGAACGGGTTTGGAAGATCCTTTCAGGCTGCCAGGGGTTATCGTTCTCTCACCTAATCCTTTAACTGTTGAAGCACCTGTTAATCTTATATGTTCGGCTGTCAGTTCCATGTTGTTTTTGTAGTGGTCTTCATGGTTGTAAAGTTCGTAATCAACGTTTTCCAGTTCTATCCACGGTCTTTCCGGAAAAACCCCGTAGAAAACGGTGTGTTTTCCTTCTTCTTCAAGGAAATCGATAACTTCTTCATCATAAAATAAGATCCAAGAGTCTGTCTGTCTCGCGTATGAATAAACAGCTGAGAAATCAGCCCCGAAATCAGGTCTTATAACTATCATCTGGTCTACTTTGTGGGATACCTGTTCGTACAGCTCGTATTGCGAAATATTCCAGCTTATCTCTTTTTTGGTTGTTTCCTCCACTCCCTGGTTTTCAAGGAACTCCGCGTAGTCTATGGAAAGAGCTTTTTCAAAACCTGAACTGAGAACAGTCACGTGCTCTTCGTTGCTCAAAACGTTTGAAGTGAGGTAGCCCTCCTGTGTTGTGCTCACAGCCCTGAAATCTTTTTCATTGTAGTCAGCGTACTGGATCCCTATCGATATGTCTCTCCAGTTTTCCGAGTTAACTACCACTGTTGAAGTTGCGGCCGGTATCAAAAGGAAAAGAAGAAGTATCGACAGCAACTTGATTGTTCCCTTGACCATGTCATTTATAATTAGGATAGAAATATAAAAAAATACCGAAAAAACGGTTTGAGATTCGTGAGAGGCTACCGACAACTTATTAAACCAGTTCGACAAATTTTTTAGTAGTTATGTTAGTGGTGAACATTGTGTTGATAGTCCTTCTAGGAGCGATATTTGGATATCTTTACTACAAACAGCAGAAAGAGATAAACATGCTTGAAGAGGCTATTTTAGAGGTCAGGGGCAAAGTAAACGAGATGTTCGTTGAGAACATGATGTTCAAACCTGATACGGAGAACGATCTTTTTGAACAGAAGGTCGAGGACCTTGCTGACAGGTTGTTCCAGATGTTGCAGAAGAAGCACGGTATCGGTGCGACCACTTATTCTGAGATGATCAGGAAGCTAAAGAAGATGGATGTGAAGAACGAGGATTTAAAGAACGAGGTCATTCACTTCCTAGATTCTATAATCATGATGAAGTACTCTGAGGGAGAACTTGATTCCAGAGAGAGGAAAAACATCAAGGAAGAGGCGGTGAATCTGATCAAAAGAACGGGACAATCCCTAAATATGCGAGAATAACATAGATAATCAGTAAAGCTTCCACGAGAAGGATCGCAACTGTTTTCATCTTCTTCGTTACTTTGATTTTTTTATCCTTCTTTTTCAATATTTTGTCGGCTCTGTTCCTGTAACCTGAAAGATCTTGTTCCATGT
>JALDAH010000064.1 GCA_022729275.1 Candidatus Nanoanaerosalina archaeon | reverse complement strand
TAGTTTTAATTTTTATGTGTGTTTGTCTCTTTTTTTCCAAAATTATTTATTAGATGTCTTAAAATTAATTTAACAGATATTTATGCCAGAGGTCGAAAAACTGCCGACAGGGATTAAAGGACTTGATGAATTGTTGAAAGGCGGCATTCCTGTAAACCACTCTGTTTTTGTAGCAGGGCCAGCTGGTTCTGGAAAAACCACATATGCACTGGAATTTTTGTACAGAGGGGCGCATGAGTATGATGAGAACGGCCTTTACGTTTCATTTGAGGAGACGAAAGAACAGCTGATTGAGGATCTGCCCTTCGACTGGAAATTCGAGGAATACCTAGATACCAACAAGATAAACATTACCAAGTACGATCCATACCAGTATGAAGATATAATAGACCTTATAAGAAGTTCTGTTAAAGAAAATGATGCTCAAAGAGTTGTAGTTGACTCTTTGACTGCTTTAAGTCTTTACGTTGACAATATAAAAGATGTGAGAAAGCTCATACTTGATATGAATGAAACGCTGAGGAAGCTCAAATGTACAACTATATATACCGGCGAAATAAAAACAGGTAATCCAAGAGAAGTATCTCGTTATGGGGTTGAAGAGTTTATAGCCGACGGAGTTATACTTTTGAAACTCAGTGAAGAAGGTTCGGAGCTGAGCAACAAGATACTTGTACGTAAGATGAGAGGAACGGATCATGATATGGGCGAACATCCCTTTAAATTTGAGGAAAGTGGATTAAAGATATATGCTAAAGAAGAAGCTTTTAGTTCTTCAGGGAGTACCGGCGGAAGCGATGATTTGTTTTAAACTTTGAATAGTTTTTAAGGGTCCACTTATGGGAAGTCAAAAAGGAGAAATAGCAAAGGATTCAAAGCTCAGCAGAGCTCTTAATGCTGAAAGCTTCTCCGGGATGAGTAATGCATTGGTCGGAGACATAGTGGACAAGTATGAAAACCTTTTTTATGATCTTCAGGAAGACCTTGATAAATCAGATTTGAACTTCCTCTTTAGAACCTATCTTTCACAGATAATTGTTCTGACAGCTATGACTTTCATAGGAATAACACTTGTGACAGCCACTGTACTGATTATGGTCGACCTAAACTTCTTATTGAGCCTAGTTTTGATGATAGTTGTGCCAATACTCGGTACTTCGATTTTTTTCGTTCTTTTCTACAAGTATCCTTCGATGAACGCAAGTTCAAGAGCCAAAAATATAGAAAAAAACCTGCCATTTGCACTGAATCAGATGAGCGCTGTTGCAATGTCAGGTGTTTCACCTTCCAAAATGTTTAAACTTTTACAGAACTTTGATGAGTATGGAGAACTTTCCAAAGAATCCGCTAAAATCATAAACAAGGTCGAGTTGTTTGGTTCGGATGTGACAACAGCCCTTTCAGAGACAGCACAGGAAACACCTTCAGAAGAGTTTAAGGAGGTTTTATATGGTATGGTTTCTACGATAGATACAGGAGGCAATCTCAAAGAATTTCTGGATCAGAGAGCTGAATCAGCGCTCTTCGACTACAAGCTTAAAAGAAAGGAACAGATAGAAAGACTTTCTACCTTTGCAAGTTTTTACACAGCTCTTTTGATAGTAGCACCTCTTTTTCTGGTCGTGATACTGACTGTGATGAATGTAGTGGGAGGAGAGCTGATGGGTTATGGGATTGAGCAGTTGTTAAGGATCGGTGTTTATGGTGGGATACCGGTGTTAAACATAATGTTTTTGATAGTTTTAGAGGTTACACAGGGTGATTTCTAGATGGAGATCTTAGAGGCGTCAAGAAACTTTTATCATGAAAACAGGACTATGATCCTTGTAGCTGTTTTTTCGATATTTCTGGGTTTATTTATACTTGTTTTGAATGCATGGAACTATACCAACACCACAGATATTTATCAAATGTCTCCTGAGGATGTTCCTGCTGAAGGAAGAACGTTTTCTGAGGCAGAACCATTTATGATTGCTTTTGAAGTTGAAGATGTCAGGCAGCTTGATCATCTAGCGATAGAGGTAATTTTTGAGGATGCTCATGGTACTGATAGTTTCGATGTTTTGATGAATGATGAGGTGATTCAGGAGTCGATAACAGGTCTTTCTCCGGGATCAGTCCAAAACATTCATCCAGATCCTGATATTTTTGTTAGAAACAATCTCATAATAATAGAAGGAGAGTTCCGTCTTTATGATACAGCAAAAATAGAGAGCATCGAGGTTACAGGGTATACAAATCTTCAGAGATACGGTTTCTTAATATTGAATATCGTAGGTATTATTATAGCTCTGGGTCCGATCCTGGTTTTAAAATACAGGGAGTTTCAGAACAGGGCTAAAGTAGAAGATAGATTCCCTGATTTTATAAGAGATGTGGTGGAGGGAGTTAGGTCTGGAATGTCTCTTCCACAGTCCATCAATAATGCTGCGACAAATGATTATGGAGCTCTTACTAACTACGTTGATCAGATGAGCGCCAAGATTAACTGGGGGATACCTTTTGACCAGGTATTAAGAGATTTCTCGGATGATACAAAATCTCAGATAATTGCCAGGGCGACCAATACAATAATACAATCTTACCAGTCCGGAGGAAACGTGGATGAAGTCTTGGGAACTGTTGGAAACAATATTGAGAAAGTAAAACAGCTTGAAAGGCAGAGAAAGTCCGAACTTTATGGTCAGATGGTGGCAGGTTACATAGTTTACTTCATATTTTTAGGGGTGATGGTTTCTTTGATAAACTATCTGTTGCCGGCCATGACCATAGGAGGGGACATACCTACTACAGGAGTTGGAGTTGGTTTTATGGAGGGAATGGGTACTATGACAGAGATGATAAGTATATACACACCTATTTTTAGAAACCTTGTAGTTATACAGTCGATTTTCTCGGGCTTAGTCATTGGGAAACTGAGCGAAGGAGAATTGAAGGCCGGAGCCAAACACGTAGCGATTCTTTTATCTGTAGGATACACCGTTGCTATATTGTTTATGTGACTCTAATGATGCCAACTTGAAATTCACAATTTGTATACAAAACGTTAAATACGGTTTGTACTTCTTTTTTTCCTAAACTATTTAAATCAGAAGATAAAATTTTTAATCAAATAGCACTAAGTAAGTGCACGAGGATTGATCAAAAAATGAAAAGAAAAGGTATTTCACCACTTATTG
>JALDAH010000074.1 GCA_022729275.1 Candidatus Nanoanaerosalina archaeon | reverse complement strand
ATATACACAGGGTTTTCTCAGAAATCTCCGACTATGTTCTTTAAACACGTTTTTTTCTGCCAAATTTTAATAACTCGTGACGACAATGTTTTAACATATGACCAAAATCTCTAGCATCTCCTCCGGAAAGGGAGGTATCGGAAAAACAACTCTGGCGGTTAACCTGGCAGCCCGTCTGGCGGAAGAAAAAAGCAACAGAGTTCTATTGGCTGATGCCAACCAGATATCCTCACATATAGAACTTATATTCGGCATAAAAAAGGATTCAGAAAAGCTGGACGGCCGGATATACAGAAGGATAGATCAAAGACTTTTCTACGCATCTTTCGAAGAACTGAAAGACGAGGGATTGGATAAAGGAGACGGTATGTTCCACGAAAACCTTGTTGACCACGGCGACTTCACCCACATAATAATAGACTCTCCTTCAGGTCATGGGGAGAGAGCCAAAAGGTGTTTGAGGGTGTCAGACATTCCTGTACTCTTGGTGGAGCCTAGCTACTCGTCCATAATCGACCTGGCAAGGATAATCGAGAACATAGATCTGGAGGAGTATCTGATAGTTGCGAACAAGATTGGTGATACAGGACACGATTTCACAGTTCAAGAAATAAGCGAGATACTTCAAAGACACATAGACATAAAGATACCTTTCAAAAGCGGTATAGAAGCCTCGCATTCGATAAGTGAACTGATGTACAACAAGATACCGGTTTTCAGGAAAAGGCTGAACAGGATAATACATGAGATAGACTCCGCAAATTTGAGACAGAGATCCCACTTCAGGTGTGTTGTATGCGATGAAACCTTTAGATCTGAGAAAGGATTACACTTCCACCACATTAACGACCACGGAGACGATGAAAAACTTGAATTCGTCTGCGAGATATGTGGATATTCGTTCGACAACGAGGAAAGCCTTCACTCGCACCTTGAGGACATCCACAGAAACATAGGAGAGGCTGATTACTGAAAAAAGTAGTGGTAACATGGAAGAAACCGAAACTTTTGATAAAATCCTCAAAGAGGACCTCGAAATAATAAAGAAGATAAAGAGGGAGAACAAAAAGCTCAGAAGAACAAATACAAAATTGAGAAGTCAGCTGGTCAACATATTGAAAAAGCTGAAAGAGGATAAAAAAGGCGGTGACGATGATTACAACTACGATTTCAGCATGGGATGGCTCAACGATATAGAGATGGAGGCCGAAAAGATAAAGGAGATCGATCCTGGAAGGGTTGATGAACAGATCGAACAACTTTCAAAGTTCATAGAAGATATTTAAACAAGATAAATGTTTTTGTAAATATGGTGATAATATGGCAACCGAATTAGAATTAGAAGACAAAGAAATGGAAGAAGTCTTGGACGTGCTTGAAGAGAGCGTTGACGAGGCTCTAAAAATCAAGAAACGAAAGGAAAAACTAGAGGATCAAGTTGAAAACATCAGGACCGAGGAGGAAAAGCTCGAGCATCAGGTAGAAAATTTGAAGGAGAGCAAAAACGAGCTCGAGGGGAAATACGAGGAAATGAAGGAGGAGAAAAAAGAACTTAAGGACTCTATAGACGACCTCAAGGACGACAAATCAAGGCTCGAAGCAGAAGAGAAATCCTTGGAGAAGAACGTTAAATCCCTCAAAAAAGAAAAGGAAGAGCTCGAAGAGGAAAAAGGAGACATCGAAGAAGAATTAACGAAGAAGAAGGAGACCGTGAGGAACCTGAAGCATCAGATACTCGAGTTCCACAAAAAGATCAGTGGTTGAAAAGTTTCAAAGCACTCCGTACTTGGAGTAGAACACCAGTTCAGTTATTATGAGCAGCGCTATAAGGGTTAGAAGATAGTAACTTGAATCAATGGTTACTTCTTCTTCCTGCAACACTATATCGCTAATCTCGTCTCTGAAATTGGTATAGTCACCTATTCTGAAGTATCCGCCTCCAGATGATTCCGCTAGTTCCTCCAGCATGGATTCCTGAAGCTCGGGAACTGAGACCTCTCCATCAAGACCTTCCTGATCCAGAACATCCTGAAGTTCCTGGAATATGTGTTCCGTAGTGCCTCTGCTTGTCAAACCTATTATATAAAGTTCAACTCCTCTATCCATCAAAACATTAGTTAACTCGTCAACCTTTTCCTGCTCCATGTCTTCACCATCAGTTATAACAACTATGGTCTTGTTTCTATCGCTCTGACCCAACATGTCTGAACCCATTTCCACAGCATCATCTATACCTCTACCAACATCTCCCATATTTGGTGAAATACTAAAAATAGAATCCTTCACTTCGTCATGGTCGTCGGAAAGCACCTTGACAGGAGTGGCCGATCCGCTGAAACTTAT
>JALDAH010000012.1 GCA_022729275.1 Candidatus Nanoanaerosalina archaeon | reverse complement strand
GGTCACTTACTCCAACTGGATTCTTGATATAAATTCTCCTTATGATGCTGTCATGCCTATCGGAGAAGCTGTCGATGAATACATAGATTTGAGCGAAGACGATATTGCTGATTATTACGATGTCGGAGATGTCGTGATAGCAAAGATTCAGAAGGTTACTAAGAGCAAGGACATGCAAGTAGGCATGAAAGACAGAAGATCAAGAAAGATTCAGGGAGGTATGGTAATAGAAGTTCCTCCAACCAAGGTTCCGAGGATAATAGGAAAGAAAGGAAGCATGGTAAACATGATCAAGGAAAAAACAGGATGCACAATAGTTGTAGGTCAGAACGGTAGGACCTGGATAAGAGGAGAAAATGAAGCTCTTGCAGCAAAGGCCTGTAAGAGAGTTGCCAGGAAAGCTCAGGAAAGCGGACTGACCAACAAGATGGAAGAATGGCTTGACGATAAGATTTCAGAGGAGGGTGATAACTGATGCCACAGAAACAAAAAGAAGGACTTCTTAAAGATGGTAAAAGGATAGATGGAAGGACTCCTGAAGACATGAGAGATATAAACATAGAAGTGGGACCTCTTAAAAGTCCTGATGGTTCAGCGCTTGTGGAAGTAGGAAACACAAGGATAATAGCTGCCGTTAAAGGACCTAAAGAGCTACATCCAAGGCATCTGCAGAAAGCCAACAGAGCTGTTCTACAGGCAAAGTACAGGATGGCTCCTTTCTCAGTCGATGATAGAATGAGTCCAAAGCCTAGCAGGAGAAGCAGGGAAATCAGCCTTGTTACTAAAAGAGCTTTAGAACCTGTTGTCAAACTTGAAAAGTTTCCAAAACTCGCTATAAATGTTTTCGTAGAAGTATTAGAAGCTGATGCTTCAACAAGAGTCACAGGTATAACCGCAGCTTCACTTGCACTTGCTGATGCGGGCATTCCTATGAAAGGTCTTGTCCAGGCATGTGCAGTTGGAAAGCTTGAGGATACCATGGTTCTTGACGTTGCAGGAGAGGAAGACGCTTATGGAAAAGCAGACATACCTGTCGCAACTATCAACGGTGACATCGACCAGATAACGCTTCTTCAGATGGACGGGGATATCACCGCTGAAGACGTCAAGAAAGGACTGAAGCTGGCGGAGAAAGGGAACAAGAAACTTTTCGAAAAACAAAAACAGGCTTTGAGAGAGGCCTACAAAGGAGGTGATAACTGATGGTAATCAGTATAAACGACAAGAACATCTCAAAACTTATTGAGAAAGGAGAAAGGCTTGATGACAGAAATCTCTACGAGTTCAGAGACCTTGAAATAAATCCTGGATACATCCACGAAACAGCTGATGGTTCAGCGATGGTAACTCTGGGTGACACAAAGGTTCTAGTCGGTATCTCAACCGATATCGAATCACCTTATCCAGATACTCCTGACCAGGGGATGCTCATAACTAACGTCGAGCTAACTCCCATGGCAGCCCCTCATTACGAACCTGGACCGCCTAGTGATGAGGCCACAGAACTAGCAAGAGTTATCGACAGAGGAATAAGGGAATCAGGCGTCATTGATCTTGAAGAACTAGTGATAGAGGAAGGAGAAAATGTATACGCTGTTTTCATCGACATCCACGTACTTGACTACGATGGAAATTTGATGGACGCGGGTTCATTAGGTGCTGCTACAGCACTCATGCTTGGAAAGCTTCCTGTACTCGATGAGGAAGGAGAACTGGACAGAGATAACTACAGAGAACTACCTGTAAATGGTCTTCCAATAACCCTGACCGGTTCAAAGATAGGTTCGAAGATCCTATTTGATACCACAGCAGACGAGGAAGATGTCAGGGACACAAGGCTTACAGTAACCGTGAAAGAAGATGGAAAAGTTGTCAACATGCAGAAAGGGGAATCAGGACCTCTTAAAGCAGAAGACGTTGAGGAGATCATCAACACGATCAACGACAAGGCAGAGATGTTCAGGAAGAAAATCAGAGATGCTGTAAAGGAGGTATAAACCTCCTTTTTTATCTCCATTTTCGGACAACTTTTTAAAAATACGTATTTTTATTATTGAAGGTAAGGTAGAGGTGAAAAACAATGGCAAGAAATGAGATCAATGTAGAGAAAAATAAGGAATGTTCCAAATGTCACAAGAAGAGACTGGTGAGAATCGCGTCAGGTATATGGGAATGCAAAAGCTGTGGCAACAAGACTGCAGGAGGAGCATACAAGGCAAGTACCGGAGCTGTAGCAAAAATAAAGAAAGCTATAAGAGAGGGTACGGAAGAACTTGAAGAAGTTAAAGAAAAGATTTAAACTTTCCAGACTATAAATAGAGGTATTAAAAATGGTAGGATACATCTGTGCAAAATGCGAATCCGAGATAGATATCAACCCTGTTAGAGAAAAGATTATATGTCCTGAATGCTCGGGCAGAGTCATACTCAAGAAAAGACCTGTGGAGAAGAAAACAGTCGAAGCAAGGTGATTAGCTATCCCGGTTCACCAAGCTACTCTTGAATTCGATATAAAAAATTTGGATAAGGTTTACAGATCCGTTGAACCTGATCTTATAGATTCGAACAGGGTAAAGTTTGATTTAAAAAAAACAGATGTGCTCGAGGTAGGGATAGAGGCCGATAGTTTAGGATCCTTCAGAGGATCTCTAAACACTGCGACAAAACTTGTCAAGTTAAGTTCAAAGGTAATAGGTGATTTTTAATGGATAACCAACAGATGATAATGGAGTTTCAGAAGAATCAGCAGAAACTTCAGCAGATAACCATGCAAAAACAGTCCACAAAGACTGAAAAGAAAGAAGTAGAAAACGCGCTCAAAGAACTGAAAAGTTGTGAAGACGAGGATGTGTATAAATCAGTTGGTTCTATCCTTGTATCCAAGGATTACGATGAACTCTTGGAAGAGCTCAAGGAGAGAAATGAAGACCTCGAGGTAAGAATGAAAAGCCTGAACAAGAGAGAGAAAAAACTTAGGAAAAAAGTAGAGCAGGCGCAGAAACAATTCCAGAAACAGATGCAAAATCAGAACATGGCTCAGTGATAAGGTGATAAATAATGACAGATGTAGAGGAGGTAATAAGAAGGGTGGACAACCTCAAAGAGGAACAAAGTGTTCCGAGCAACGTACAACACGTTCTTGAGACTTTTATAGCCGAGCTTTCTGATTCAAGTACCGAGCTTTCAGTAAGGGTTAACACAGGTGCAAGCCTCCTTGATCAGGTTTCAAGCGATCCCAATCTTCCTCAACATATAAGAACGGAGATATGGAACATAGCCTCAAAACTTGAAAGCGTGGACGGTTGAATCAACCATCCATCTCAAATATGTGTGCTTCAAAAGTATTCCACACTACTTTATCATCTTTTTCCAGTTCGCTGTAAAAACCCGGATCCCGGGATGTACAGGTAAGTGATTTCAATCCCGATGAGACCGCTTTGTTCTCGAATTCAGAAATGTAGTCAGCAATAAGCTTTCTCTTGGATTTTCTTGGCAAAAACGGTGTGTCAAATACAACGTGGTAATCCTTTAAAGAGTGTTCTAAAGCGGTTTTTTCTTCAAAATTTACTTTAACACCCGCGGATTCTGCATGTCTCACAGCATTTGATATGTCTTTTTCACATCCTTTTACACCGGTATCTCCAACTTTCATCTGGCTGTTTATTCTATTAGCTATCTCCGAATATTTCTTGTTGGAATAATATTTTGAATCCACAAATCCGAATTTTCTGCCCTTGTTGGGAGTTCTAGAAGCAATTCTGGCCGCTTCTACAGCCACTACACCGTCCTTTGTAAATGGATCCAAAAGTTTTGTCTCTCCATCCCATCCACTGTATCTTACAAGACAGTTTGCAAGTATGGGAGGGATATCGACTTCCTTCTCCAAATATCCTCTCTTGTTCAAAGATTTTTTGGTGGTATCGAATCCAAAAAAAGCTTCATCATCAAATATGTAGAGACGAAAAACCATTTCCGGTTTATCAAGATCAACTGAAAGTGTTTTCCCCGTTTCATCCTTGAAAAGATCTACTACTTTCTGACCTGTCTCTCTCGCAAGTTTGTTGGAGGAAAAATCGCATCCTTGTTTTTCAACCTTTACTACGAACTCTTGATCTGCTTCAATGAATTCACTTACATTGAAACTGATTTTTTTATAGCAGTCCTCGGTTTTCTCAACTTTGAACTGGTTTAAAACATGTAAAACTCTGTTTAATGTACCTGCCAAATAGTTTATCCTGAAGACATCTTCTTTCCCCGCCTCTAATACCATGTAGCCCTCCATCCTTTTTTCCACTTCGATGTTTTCGGATATATCCTCAAGTTCTTCTTCACATGTTCGCTCAAAACCCTCAACGGTTTCTACAAGCAGTCTCATAGAAAAGATTTGTAGGGTTAAAATAAAAAGTTCTTCGGGAGACACATCCTTTCCCACCATAAAAAGATAAAGCCCTTTCACCAATTTTTTGTCATGGGATCTGAAAAAGAGTTCGGCGAGTTCCTTGAATCCTTTTTCAAGAGAGCCGTCGAGAGAAACCTGACGCTCGAACTTGAGTTCGATTCTCAGAAATTTCTTATTGGAGATAAGGAATTAACACTGAATGGCACAACCGTTCTGAGGTCTGGTGAGAAAAATGATGAAAGCTAAAATTTTTTCTAATGACCGTGAAACAGTTAGTTTCGAAGAGAACGATGAAGAGATGTTGATAAAGGTTGAAAGCGTTATGGAAATCTCTCATTACATAGTTCCATTTATAAAATTCGTAAGATTCGCAAGGAAAATGAAAAAAGAACAGAAAAACAAAGAGCTAAGTGAATTAGAGGTTAAACCAGATTTCGATGAAGAATCGGAGGAAAAACCACTTAAGCTGAAGGTTGGACCTGTGAAGATAGGTCTGAACTAAATGAAAGAAAGATCTGTAGTCTGTTTCTTTTCCACTAACTTTCTGGCAAGAAAAAAACTCAGAAGAAAAATCATCAGGATCCAGTACCAGACAATATCCAGAAGCAGCATCAGAAAAACGTAAAGTATTAGTCCATTTATGAAAGCCACAAAGTTATCCAGTATGAACTTTCTGTCAACTATTCCAAAAACAAAACCTGTAATAGCAGCGAAAACTAGGCCTGTCTGAAAATCAAAATCCGGAAACCCTGTTGCAGGAAATATTATCAAAGGTACAAGCACAAGCGCCAAATATATTATGAACACGTTCAAGGGTGCGGTAACCTTGATCTCCTTTCCCATGGCAAAAAAATCGTGTCCAAGCTATATATAAGTAAAGCCGTCTAAACCAAGAAAAAGATAACCAGACTCATTACTAGAAGAGATATCCACATGAATACGCTCCACCTTAAAAGATTCTCTCCGTCCAGGGGTTTTATTGGTACAAGTGAGAATATTGAAAGCATCAGGTTTATCTCGAATCCAACCATCAAAATGTTTTTCCCCATTATGTAAAGAGGAACTGTAGGTGCCAGCAAAACGAAGAAAAGAGCAATAAATATATAGGTGAATATCCCTGACATGGAAATAATTCCAAGCTGTTGGGATGTCATATTAACCACCCATCTTCCATACCTTGATCTGTAGTCTGCGGATGCCTTCACACCTCCAACAGCAGCAACAACAATTCCAAGAAAAGAACTCAAAAACGCTATCACCCCTCCGGGAACCCACATCTCGAATCTTACAAAGCTTTCTAGTTGTTTGGCAATACTTTTCTGAGAATAATCCTTTATGAACAACGAGACAAGTACAATCAAAAACGTTGGAACAAAGTAGAAGAAAAAGTACCACTCCGTTATGAATTCGAAGGGGTTTCCACGTCCGAATATACCTATGTTGAATGCTATACCCAGTATTATTGCCGAGTAAAACATGTCTTTGATCTCTCCAGGTTTATGCATATCTATCTTCTGAATCCACTCTTTTTTGTTCATTTAACCATCTCCATGGTCTGTTTTACCTTGTAAGTGGTTGAATTACGTTTTATCTCAGGGAACTTCTTTATATTTTCGACCGAGAATCCTTTTTCGTCCTTCTCGTACCGTTCCATCACCTCATTCCATGGTATCATGTAAGCTTTTCTTGGTCTTCCGGTACCTCTCCTAAGTTCAACCGCCAAAAAACCTCTTCTACCGCTTCTATGAACAAAATTGTTGATTCGTTCCACCTGGTGGCCCTCATCTGTCTTTGAAAAGTGCTGAGAGAAGTATAGTTTGTCAGCAGAAGATGTCTTTAAGGATTTGTTCTCAATCGCCAGGTAAAAATCAGGGTTAAAGGAGTCTACCAGTATGTCCACGAACTGGCTGGAAAACCTGTGTTGTTTCCTTCTGTATGCGATTCCCCTTATCTTTTTCTTCTCGAAAAACCTGTTAAATGATTTGACAAGGGATCTTTCGAAATCAGTCATACATTAATTTATTTGTCATCGACCAATAAAATAGTTTTTAAAAAAATATTTTTTGATTTCGATTCAAGAATTCATTATAGTTTCCATTCCTGGTTTATGACCCGCACCTACCACAACAAGTATTTTATCGTACATCTCCTCCAGTTTTTTTATGCGTTCAACCATGTAATTGTTCCTATCCTCTATCAGAACTTTGTAAAACTCAGGGAACATTACTTTAAAGTTGATGAGCATATATTCTACGAATTCCTGGGATGGAACTTTTGTGATATCAAATTTTACTGATTTCCTTCCTAACAAACCTAGAAATGTGTAACCCGCTATCTTGATTTTTTCCTTTAAAGATACATCTTTTAGACCTTTAAGAGTAATGGATATATCCTGGTCCAGTAGAAAAACAGGAATGCCTTCTCTCTCACCATTTTCAACAGCAGTTAGCATCTCTGTGCCAGGTGTTATACCTGTTTTTTTGCTCATATATGTCTGTATCGAGCTTATAATCAATGCTATCGGGTTTCTTGATGTTACACCTACTTTATGTGCTTTTAAAGCCGCTAATCTGTTCTTATCCAGTTCAACAGCGACCACATCAAAGTCATACTCGGAAAACGATTTTCTAATTTCTTCAACGCTTTCTCTGGATATATGGGATGTCCCTATAATCTTTATCATCTTGTATCATCTCTGCTATCATAAAAACAGTAGTGGGAATGCCGTGAAATCGGGAGGGACAGAGGTGTGGTTATCCTGTACCTCTTCTACTCCTTGCAACCCTCTGAACATGGACCAGCCAGCTTAGGGCTGCTCCCGTCAAGGCCTGACCCGGTTCACTGGACAGCCCATCCCAGAGGACAAGGGATCAACAAAGATTTACAGGGCCACAGTCTCTGATCAACACCCTGTTCCACGGCTTCGACCCCGCTGTTGAGGACTTGCGGTTACAGGAGGCCCCAATTCTCCCGGTCTATCCCGATTCTTTATTTTGTATTCAACTTTTTAAACCCGGTGAATTCTGGAACCAAAAAACTTATATAGTTGAGTTACGATTGTAGAATAGTAACTTTTAAAAGGTGTGGTTATGGTTCACAACAAAGAGATGCTCGAAACCCAGGAATACATCGAATCAGTTCTGGATGAGACCAACCTATACAAGACCATAAAGATAGGGCAGAAAGTGGAAGGAGTCACAAATGACCAGAAGAAGAGACATATATATGCAAAAAGAAGAGATGGAAAAGAATTTTTATACATTATAAACTCTGATCCAATGGTTGACAACAATTTCAAAAGAAAAATAGGTTCTGCAACGGCCATGGGAATATATTCAATGCCTATTTTTTACAAAAACAGAGCTTCCGACGGGGAAAAGGTTTTTATGAAATGGTTTGAAGGTTCTTTCAGAAATTCGCTAGATTATATGCCCGAGGAAAAAAGAAGAAAAATTGTGGAGACAAAGAAGAATGAGAGAACAGCCCTTAGACTGATGAAAAAACGGATACCATACTTCAACAGTAAAAAACCCGGTCTTGAGGTTAAATCATTTGAATTTGGTCTTGAAGGTGATTACAGAGGAAATCCAAACGTTTTTGTAGGTAGCAGAGAGCTTAAAACCGCAGCTTTACCTAAAAACGAATATTCTGTAGAGAGATTTATAGAAAACGAGGACGAAAATTTTATCAAAGGTACTAATATTCTCTATGCTCTACCAAGAGGTATTGATGAATTCCATTCCAAAGTTGTGGAAGCAGAAGAACTTTTGGAAGATGGAAAGAATTTTGAGGCCAGCGAGATCTACAACGAGATCAAAAATTCGAAAGAGTTCATGACCGGTGGACGCTTACCCTACCATAAAAGAATAAAAGAGATTGAGAAAAATCGGAAAAAAGATAACAGGGAAGATTACAGACAGATGAACCTTTTCGATTGATTTTAATTCAGTTTTCTTTTTTTCCAGAGTTTTTCGATGCTTTCCTCTCCAAATATATCTATATTAGATTTCATAAAACCTTTGCAGTTTTCAGAAAAATTGCACAGCTTACAAAATTTGTTTTTAACTGGTTCTTCAGTGGTAGTAGACCCAAAAATATCCAAAGACTCGAAATAAGATATGTTTATCAGGTTGTAGTCGCCAAAAGGTGTAACGCATTCCGGAAAATTGACTATCTTAACAACTTCGAAATCATCGAAATACTTCGATATATCTTTTAGAGTATCAAAAACTTCATAATGAGGGACAGCTAGCTCTTTGTATCTTTCTATACCAAAATCAGTGGGAGACAGACCATTTAAAACCCATTCAGAAACCCCTATATAGATCAGTTTTTCCGCCAGTTCATCAAAATAATCAATGTTCTTAACATGAAATATTGTTGATACTGATACATCAACTCCGAGCTCAACTAAATTTTCAATACCCTTGATTGTTTCCTCAAAAACTTCCTCGCCAATTATACTATTATGGATGTTTTTGGTTCCATGTAACTCAGTCGAAACTCTTTCCATACCCTTATCAACAAAATTTTGTGCTTTTTTCATATCCGAAAAATTTCTGCAGTCTGTTTCTATTGAAACAATGTGACCAGAATCTTTTGCAAGTTCTATCAGTTCAAGTATCTTTGAATTATGTGTTGGCTCCCCTCCTATTATCTCCACAATACCTTTACCAACGGGATATTCCTTTATCTTTTTCTTGGTTTCTCTGTAACTATTTGCTTCGAACTCCACTGCATCAGGGGACAGAAAAAGTATCTGGTCTTCCTTCTTCCCTCCACCAATGTTCAGAACAAGGTTTTCATGAACCATGTAATTCTATTTATATCCAATAAATAAAAAAATGTATTTTGTAGACAAATAAGATCAAAAATAAGGAAAGCCGGGACCGGGATTTGCACCCAGGTAGTCCGCTCTGCAGGCGGATGCATAGCTACTCTGCCATCCCGGCAGGGTTAAAAAAAGTTTGTAATCTAATACTTTAAACTTTTCCGTAACTGATTATCTCTTCCGGATGGATTTCATCAAAGTACTGTTTAAGAACCGGTAGTTCAAAGAAAGGTACGACCACGTATATATCATCAAAATCTCTTCCTGATGCTTTCTTTTTTCCTGTAAGATCGATAACTGTATCAGCGAATCTTTCGAGTCTTCTGTGTTTCCTGTCGTTCTCAACCGGGTACCATTTTTTTAAAAAACTGCTGTCGATTTTCTTGGGAAGTGAAAAACCTTCCTCGTTGAGCATTATTTCCTCCCAGTTCTTGGAATTCAGGGATTTCTCCAGGTTTTTTGATTCAATGTGTTGACTGTATGCCTGTCTGAAAGGTTTGTATAGGCCTTCATAGATCTTTGGGTTTGAACTCCCTGAGTTTATCTCTTCGAAGAACCCTATTCCTTCCTTGTCTTCCATGTCATAGAAATCTTTATACCTTCTTCTGGAAATCACGAGATGTGACAGAGGTATTATCTCAGATGCTTCCTGGCTGAGTACTGTGAAACCCTTCTCCCTAAAACCTATTATTTCCGACATAACATCGGTTTTGTAACTGTTGGGTATCTCTGATAAATAGCTGTCAACTACTGCTCTAAGGTGTAGGTTTAGTTCGCCAATTTTCATGTCGTATCCTGGTAGAACTCCGTTTGAAATTATTTCTTCTTCCCTCTCTTCTTTTCTTTCGTTTGTGTATAATAACTTTTCGAACATTGTCCTCTCATAGACAAATGTATCCTTTATAAAATCTATCTCGTTGGTGTAACTGAACTCGGTGCCTTGAACCATAGATCTGGCCTTTTTGTATATATTCTCGGCTAATTCAATAGATTTGGCGGATAATAAATCGATCACCGAAAAATCGTACTTCAGTCCTCTCTCCTCGTACATCTTCCTTAGATCCTTGAAATCCTCTAACATGTGGAGTTCCTCAACCGAGACAAACCTGTCACTACTCATATTCAACAATCTATCATGAACACTTAAACACTTTTTTATAAAATCAAAGAAACTTTTTAAAAATAGTTTTTCAACCTTTATCCAAGAGGTATCATCATGAGACACAGGTCTTCAAGAGAAGGTGTCCGTCTTTGTCGATGAGTTCCCTTACAGGTTCTTTTCTTCACTGGAAAAAAGAGAGGTGTCAAACAAGTGAGTATTAAACTGTACAATTCCCTGACCAACAAAAAAGAAGATTTCAAACCCGTAGAAGAAGGAAAGGTCAAGATGTACGTATGTGGACAGACAGTGTACGACAACATGCATATAGGGCACGGCAGGACCTATATCTCATTCGACACAATCAGAAGATACCTGCAATACAGAGGTTACGATGTCGAAACTGTTATCAACATAACCGATGTCAACGAGAAGATCGATAAAAGAGCTAAGGAGGAAGGAAATAGCGCCAAGGAGATAGCAGAGAAATATACTCGCATCAACCTTGAAGATTTCAAATCATTAGGTATAAATGCGGAAGCTTATCCCAAGGCTTCAGAATACATCGAAGAGATGAAAGAGATGATAGAAAAGCTTATTGAAAAAGGATTCGCTTATCAATCCGATGGCAACGTGTTTTTCGATGTGAAAAAATTCGCTGATTATGGTAAACTATCCAATCAAAAACTGGAGGATTTAAAGTCGGAAAGGGACGACATAATGGACATGGAATCCAAAAAGGATCAAAGAGATTTCGTCTTATGGAGATCAAGAGATGATTACGGCGGACCGACATGGGAAAGTCCGTGGGGAGAAGGTGTTCCAGGCTGGCACATCGAATGTTCAGCTATGTCATCCAGGCTTCTTGGAGAAAAGATAGATATCCATGGTGGAGGAGTAGATCTGGTGTTCCCCCATCATGAGGACGAGATAGCTCAGTGCGAAGCCTGCAATGATAAGAAGCCTTGGGTCAACTACTGGATGCATTCCGGGCTTGTGAGACTTGAAGATGAAAAGATGTCAAAATCACTTGGTAATTTCGTGTCCACAAGGGAACTGCTCAAGAACCACAGGCCAGAGGTTTTAAGAACACTGGTTGTCTCAACACATTACAGGAAGCCATTAAACTACTCTGAAAAGCTGTTAAATCAGGCTGAAAAGAACTTTAAAACCATAGAGAATGTTTTAAACAGTTTAGAAGCTGAAATAAACTCGAAAGATATAATCCCAGAGAAGTTGACCGATAACGACAATAAAGTCAGGAAAAAACTCTTTGATAAGAAAAAAGAATTCGAAAAAGCTATGAACAACGATTTCAACACACCTAAAGCATTAAAAGAACTCCTTGGAATTGTTAAATTAGCAAACAAGTATCTCAAAAGTGGAAAAACCAACTTAAATGTGCTAAAAACTTTATTGAGTGTTTTAGAAGAATTATCATGGGTTTTGGGTGTGCTTCCCTACAGTCAGGGATCTGAAATTTCTCCGAACAGTTATCTGGTAGAAAAAATCCTTGAACTGAGGGAAGAGGTCAGAGAAGAAGGAGAGTACGAACTAGCCGACAGAATCAGGGAGGTCGTCGAAAAATCAGGTGTAAAAGTAGAGGACACGGATAAGGGTGTCAAGTGGAGTTAGCTCCTTCCTCCACCGTTTTTATCCTCTTCTTTTTCAAGTATTTCGGCTGCTCTATCACCAAGAAAGTTTCTCAATTTTTTTTTCTGCTTTTCCTTTGAAATTTTTTCTCGATCAACCATCTTTCTCACCAAGACCTTCTATCTTATCCTGAAAAACTTTTTTCTCAATATTTTCAGGTTTTACGTTGATAAAACCGTTGTGATTCACAAAAAAAGATATTTTCTTGCCTTTAAACCCGATATCGAAAAAACCCAGTGAAAAAAGTTGTTCACATAGTTCTAAAGCTTTTTTTCGGCTTATCTTGCTCTCATCCTCTATCCCATACTTCTCCTCGAATACTTCCAGAGGTATCTCCATTGCCCGGTAGTACGGGAGAGGCATGCTTGATTCTTCAATCTTTAACTCCAGCGTTTCCTCCTCAAAAACATTTAAAATCTCTTCGACAAGATTCACGTAAAGTTTTCCCTTTGGAACAATAAAGAGATCAGCTGATTTGTAGTTGCCCTTCACATCTTTCTCGACATCGAAACTGTTGAACTCTACCATAACATTTGAAAACGGTAATGAAGGATAAAAAAGTTTCCAAATTTCCAGATGTTAATTTTCCATAGAAAAAAATTATCCAGATAGTTCTTCGTATAATGCATCCGGCCAGTCACAGATTATGCCAAAAAATTCCTCTATCCTATCCGAAATAAAGTTATCGCTTGGCATACCATTGTTTTTAATCGGGGAAAAATGGTAGTCTGTGGAAGCAAAATAAATTTGACTGTCAACCTGTTTACTCAGATAGTTTATTTTAGCCAGCAACCTCATATCTTCTTGTGTGGCAGGCTCATCAACTATCTTTTGTCTTAGTTTATTGTAGCAAGAATCATCTATTTTTTCCGCTATCTCCTCGGCGTTTTTATAATATATCCCATTTTCCTTTAGTTCAAAAAGGGCCTGTTCTCTGTCCATAAAATTTTTATCCAGTATCTCTTCGAGTTCTCTATAAAAATCCTCTACATCATTCATAAAATCGCTATAATCGCTTCTCTCTACTCTTATAGTTCCTAAATTCTTCATGTTTTTCTCCAGGTTTTGCCTGCATTTCCTGTAAATCAGGTCCCTCGTGTAGGACATCGCGAAATTGGAATCTATAATGTTCTCCAGTATCTTTTTAACCCTCTCTACCTCCTCAGAGAAAACCCAGCCTTCTACATCGTTTGATTCTTCAAAGAGGTCGAAAATCTTAATTGACTCGTTGTGAAATCTGTCTTCATATCGTTTTTCCCCATATTCTATTTTTAGGGAACTTCCAACCAGTACGTTCTTGTCCAGGAAAATTTTTTCTGTCATCAGAAACCTCTTATTTTTGGAATATTTGTAAAATGTATTAGCTTACTGGCTTAAATCTATTAAACAATTTGTTTTATATCTTTAAAAAATTTCCTTGATTCTTGTATTCATTCGAAATATAGGGTTATGAGCCCAAACATTTTTCACATTTGAATAAAAATTTTTACTTTATGGCTGGCAAAAAAACTGTGAAGAGTTTCCCTCTGTGGTTCAAGCTTGTCTACACATTCTTCTTCTCAATCATAATGTACGTCAACCTGTTCCACTATGGCTGGAGGAATTTACTCTGGTTTTCACATATAGCGCTGTTACTGTTATTTGTCGGTATATGGTCCGGTAAAAGATTGTTTGTTTCAATGGCAGGTATATCTGTTCTTGTTTTTCACAGTCTTTGGACCACATCTTTTTTCGCTCAGCTTTTGTTCGGTTTGGAGCTTGGAGGTGTCAGCTATATGTTCGACAGTGGTACACCTTTATTTCTCAGGAGTGTCTCTCTTTTCCACGTTTTCACTCCGCCTCTCATAACCATAATTCTATCAAAAACAGGTTATGAGAGAAAAGCTTTCAGGTATCAGAAGTTCTGGGGTGCGTTCGTGATTATCATAACATACATTTTAAGCCCTGAAAAGAACATTAACTGGGTTCATGGCCCTGTAAACCCTCAAAATTTTTTGAACCCTGCTTTATATCTTTTGATCCTGATAGCGGGTGTAATAACGTTTGTATATTATCCTACACATATTGTCCTGGACAAAAAATTTGGGGATAAACTCTCATGAGATGTATTTGTTGTGGAATGCATCCAGAGCTGTTTTCATCTGTTCATATTCCTCTATTTTTTCTCTTTTCTCTTTTAAATCCTTCATATGTTCTTTTTCGAAGTAAAGTCCTACAATAGAGCTTCCAAGAAACATCGAAGAGGCTGCTCTGGCATCCCTTGTTATTGCTGCAAGTAATGTGCCGGAAAAAGCTCCTATCAACATACCTTTGCTGAGGTCGCTCATCGGTTTTTCGGATAAATCATCTATCGAAATATCATCGTTAAGCTGTTCAACCTCCTCGTATACCTCTCTATATGCTGAATTTATGCTTTCTCTTAAATTCTTGTCAACGTTGATCTCAGTCATGCATTCCTCAAAAGTACCATATATCTCATCAACTCTTTCCCTGTATTCCGATTCATTCATGTATCTCCTCAATGCTTTCTTTATATTATCATATGTGTGGTCCTCAAGTTCCATTGCGAAGCCGAGTACATCATCATTTCTAAGGTCTATATCTTCCTCATAAACCATGTTTTATCATAAAGTAATTACAATCAAAGATTTATAACATTTTTGTAGATTATTAATCTTCAGTCAGTAACAACAAAACTTTGTTTCTCTTTCCATACCGTCATTAAATACTTCGAAAACCTTCCAGCACACATAAGGGATGAAAAATTATCTAAAGAGCTCGTAGGACCTAAAAAAACTATTTAAACAAAAAATAACCAGTTGTAAACATGGTCGAACCCACGTCAAGATCCAAGGGATTGAGCAGCGGAGAAGCAAAGAAGAGACTTGAGACCTACGGACCTAATGAATTGGAGGATGATGAAGGCTCTGAAATTTTGAACATACTTAAAAGGCAGTTTTCAAGTGTTCTGATCTGGATACTTGTGGCCGCAGCGGTTCTATCATATGTTGCTAGCGAGATGGTCGAGTTTTATTTTGTTCTAGTCATAATAGGTATCATCGTAATAACCGGTTTTTTGATGGAGTGGAAAGCCGAAAAGTCCATGAAGGAGCTTCAGGAGATGGCGGAGCCTGTAGTAAACGTTTTAAGAGATGGAACAATTAAAGAGATCAAGTCAAACGAAGTGGTGCCCGGAGACATTGTCAAACTCGACACAGGTGACAGAATACCTGCAGACGCCAATATCATCGAATCCATCAACATGAAGGTTGACGAAGCTGTTCTTACCGGTGAAAGCGAAGCTGTCAATAAAGAATACGGTGATGAGGTTTACTCCGGAACCGTTCTCGTCCATGGAAGAGGCGAAATACAGATTACAGATACCGGTATGGACACCAAGCTAGGTGATATAGCTGAAGGCCTCCAGGAAAAAGAGGAAGAAACACCTCTCCAGAAAAAAATAGACAAGATGGGTAAAAAGCTGGGTATCATCGCCGTATCGGCTGCTCTTTTCATAATGCTAACAGGTATTTTACAGGGCGAAGAATTCACCCAGATACTTATAGTTACAATTGCCCTAGCCGTAGCTTCCATACCCGAAGCTTTACCGCTAACGCTTACACTCACACTTTCTCTCGGTATGAGAAAACTCGCTCATAAAAACGCCATCGTGAAGAAGATGCTTGCTGTGGAGGCTTTAGGTTCAACCACTGTGATATGTACGGATAAGACCGGGACATTGACCAAAAACGAGATGACGGTCAGAAAGATTTTTACCAAAGACGGGGAATACACCGTGACCGGAAGAGGTTACAAACCTCTTGGAACAATAAAAAAGGATGGTAAAGAGATAAACCTAAGTGAGCACCCTGAACTAGAAGAGACCGCAAAGATAGGTGTCGTATGCAACAACTCCTATCTCGTGGAGGACGGGGAGTACACCATAAACGGAGATCCTACAGAGGGTTCACTTGTGGTGCTTGGAAGAAAGATGGGTATGAGGAAGGAGGAATTTCACAACCTTTATCCGAGAAAGAAGGAAGTTTTGTTCACCTCCGAAAGAAAGATGATGTCCACTGTAAACAATGATCCCGAGCAGGGATTTGTGGTTTATTCAAAGGGAGCTCCAGAGTTGATACTGGAAAAGTGCAGCAGGATCTATTCTGGTGGAAGGGAGCATGAAATCACGGAAGAAATGAAACAAGAGATACTTCGGAAAAATGATGAGTACACCAAAAACGCTTTAAGGGTTCTTGCCACGGCATACAGAACAGATCTAGATGACATACCTAAAAATGAAAATGAAATCGAGAAAGAACTTGTTTTCACCGGTCTAGTTGCACTGAGAGATCCTCCCAGAGAAAAAGTGATCGAGACTATTCAGGATACGAGGGATGCATCGATAGATGTGAAGATGATAACCGGGGATAACCCGTTGACTGCGAAAGCCATAGCGAAAGAAATAGGTCTAACTGACAACCCGACTGTACTGACAGGAGCAGAAATGAACGAAATGGATGACGATGAGCTGGAAGAAGCCGCCGAAGACATAGATATTTTTGCAAGAACCATGCCTAAAGATAAGTACAGGCTTGTTGAGGCGCTTCAAAAACAGGATGAAATCGTGGCGATGACGGGTGACGGTGTCAACGATGCACCAGCTGTTAAAAAAGCTGATGTCGGTGTATCAATGGGACAAAAAGGTACAGAGGTAACACAGGATGCTTCCGACATAATATTGGAAGATGATGATTTCAACACTCTTGTAACCGCTATAAAAAAGGGTAGAAATATTTATGACAACATTGAAAAGTTCACGACTTATCTTGTTTCAAGGAATTTCACAGAGATATCCCTTATTGCACTCGCAATCATATTTTTAGGTTTCGAACTTTTGCCTCTTTTAGCACTCCAGATACTTTTCTTAAACGTTATAGGTCAGGAGTTCCCCGCCATATCACTGGGTCTTGATCCCGCTGTAAAGGGTATCATGGACAGACCACCTAGAGATAAATCTCTTGGTATAATGCACAAAAGAAACCTTTTCTTCATGGTTGTGATGGCTGTATTCATGGCCTTGACGTCTTTTGCTTTGTACATACACATAGGTCCTGAAGCCAATTTAGAACTGGCCAGGACTGTAACTTTCACCACGCTTACACTGATAATAATAGTCCATGCATTCAACTTCAAGTCCCTGACAAAGACCCTGAGACACATCAACCCGCTGAACAACAAGTGGATGCTTCTATCGATAGTAGTTACAGTCGGCCTGCTCCTTGTAACCATATATGTTCCGTTTTTAGCAGATATATTCGAGCACGAGATACTGAATCTTCAGCACTGGGGTATAGGACTAGGTATCGCTGCTATGACCATGGTTTTCATAGAGATACTGAAGATAGTTGCGAACGGTTATTTCGGAAAAGAGTACATGTGGCTCAAGGATTAAAACATAGGAAAAATCGTTTTGTTTTCAATCAATCATTTATATCCCTGCATCCACCTTTTTCAGCTAAATGAAAGTTTTCACCGTTATTTCTAAACTTCCAGATTTTTTATATAACTGGTCAGCTAATTTTTTTGTATGGACTCTTCCTCGGGAGAAGAAAACGGTGAAAACGGTCTTTATGGTTCGGATGAGATAGAGAAAGAATCTTCCAGACTGGAATCTCTGAAAAATCTTGTTGATGGGGTAACCAATAAAGGAAAATTCTCTGAAACCTATCCTGGATTGATCTTTGATGAGGAGATGTCGGAATACGAAAGAGAGCTAAGAGAAGATATCGAACAGCTTATAGATAAACAAGCAAGATTGGAGTATGGCGAAGAGTTCAGAGAGGCAGAAAGAAAGATGATGCAGAAGCGTTCAGAGGTGGAGGAGTACGTCAGAGAAAGGCTTGAAGGTGTGGAAGATGAAAAGCTGGAGGAGATGAACATTGAAAGAACAGAAGAAGGTAAGCTAAAACTTTACCATGCTACTCCAGTTGACAACATGGACAGCATATTGGGTGAGGGTCTTAAAAAAAGGTCTGAGACAGGGAACTATACATGGGGTCTGGAAGGAGAGGATGGAGGTCTCAAGGAGGAAAAGGTCTATCTGGCAGGTAAGGAAAAAGTACATAATATAGCTGAAAAGATACAGGCAGAGGTCGATGGAAGAAGTGTATACATATTTGAGGTTGAGGTAGAAGAGTCAAATCTTTATCCGGATGAGGATTCACAGGCCTATCACTGGGTTGGAAGTATGGAAAGCCTGAGTACAGTTGGCTACAAAGGTGAAATCAATTGGGAGGATATGAGAGTTGTGGACAAGAAGGATTATACTCTCGGAACAGAGGAGAGACAGGAACTTTATGAGGAAATTGAGGAGATGGATGACAGTTACATAGAGGATAAGGAGGAAATCATAGAGGAACTCTGGGATCAATACCGTGAAAAGGGAAAGATGAATGAGAGGGATATCCACGGTGATTACGACCATCTCTTAGATAATTACGATGATTAGCCACGACTTTTTTAAAAAAACACTATATATACAAAAGAGAGTTCAAGCATCTACTTGAAAGAGCGGTTTTCTCAGATTACAAGATTGAGGGAGGTTTTGATGGTAAGAATCTTGAAGGTTTCTCCGATGAAATAGTTTTGACTGCTTGGAGATAAAATTTATCAGTTCAAGAGGTAGATGGAAAGGTTCAATGCTAGAGCCAGTGACACCCATAAAATATAGGGTACCAGCAGGTAAGCTGCTTTTTTCGAGACTTTCCTGAAAAAATAAATATTGGCAACTATTGCAATCCACAAAAGCGATATTCCTATAAATCCTAGCAGTGGTGATCTTAGACCGAAGAAAAGTATTGACCACAGCGCGTTAAGAACTAGTTGTACCGCGAACACCGAAACACCCTTTTTGACCTGCTTTTTCTCGAATCCCTTCCTCCAGACCAGAAACAAAGATACTCCCATTAATATGTAAAGCGTTATCCAGATAGGTGAGAAAACCCAGTCAGGTGGTGTAAACCAGGGCTTGTTTAATGCAGGATACCAGTTCTGGACACCATCAATTGTGAAAAAAGAACCTATCGCACCGGCTAAAAGACTCAAAAGAATCGATAAGGAAAGTTTGATGATGTCAGGTTTCTCCATGTTATAAAGAGATTTGATTGTTTTTATTTATAAAGAAAAGGTTTTTTATACTTTTCAAGAAGGATTTTCCACTGGTTGTCTTTAAAAAACTGTCGAACAAAAATGTTTTTTATGGGAACTCTTGAACCCTATAAGAGGCTTGGAGAGGTTTACGACCAGATCCATGGTAGAAAACAGGATTTTTATGAGGGTTACCTGGAATTTGTCGAGAAAGCTGTAAACGATTTCGAAGTTGGTAGTGTGCTTGAGATGGCGTGTGGAAC
Organism: Candidatus Nanoanaerosalina archaeon; assembly: GCA_022729275.1. GTDB lineage: Archaea > Nanohalarchaeota > Nanosalinia > Nanosalinales > Nanoanaerosalinaceae > Nanoanaerosalina. The sequence goes on along the minus strand of JALDAH010000012.1, from coordinate 2,153 downwards.
AGGAAACCTAATGGAAATATTTGAAAAAAATGGTTACGATGTAGAGGGTTTCGATATCTCTAATAGCATGCTTGGAGTTGCAGAGTCAAAGGATTTAAGCGTTTACAAACAGGATTTAAAGGATTTTAAGATAGGTAGAAAGTATGATCTGTTGATATGCATATATGATTCCCTGAATTATCTTGAGGATCTTGAGGAGATAAAAAGATGTTTCGAAAGCTCGGTCGAACATCTCAACGAAAAAGGCTACCTGATATTCGATCTTAACTCCAAATATTTTATCGAGGAAGCAACGAAGAAATGGGAGGGCTCAGCTTTCCACTACGAACTTGAGAACCATGAGGTGTTTTACAGAACCTGTGAATCAGAAGATAAATGGGTGCTTAAGACCATGGTTTTTGAGGAGAAGGATGATGGTTTTTATGAAAAGTTCGTTGAGAAACACGTGGAGCAAAGCTTCGAGCTTGAAAAGGTGAAGGAACTGGTCAGGGAAACAGGTCTAGAATTAGAGGGTATTTACTCCAGCCTTGAATTCGAAAAAGTTGACGAAGAATCCAAGAGATGGTTTTTTGTCTGTAAGAAGAAGTGAAAGGGAGTTCGTCAAGGAAGGCTCGGAGTAAAAAATAGTAAAGAAAATTTGTGTCCGATAATATCGATAAGCTCAACAGGATTAGGACAAAGTTATACAAAAATGGCGAAGAGATCTAAAGCGGAGAATACAAGTTAACTTTTATCACAAAGATGCATTTTGAACCGGTTTTGAAAAAAGCGTTTTCGGACTGGGAAGTCTATTGAGGATTCGAACTTGAAGAACTGGAATCAAAAGAACATGAGCAGATATGGATCGTTGAGAATTAAGTAAAGTGGAACATGTATGAGTAAAAATTTAATTGCTAAAGCCTCTATTGTCCACAAAAAACCGGGTTTGACGGTCTCTAGTAAAGAATTTTTTGTAAAGTTCAAATTATGTTAGTTAATTCTTTAAAAAGCGGCCGGTACAATTTATTGGCAAACAGCTGAGAAATGAATAAAATGGTGAAGAAATGACTGAGAAAAGTCCTGATAGGAAAGAAATATTGTTTGTTACCTCGAACCATGAAAAAATTGAATGGGCCAAAAAAAAGTGCAAACCCTACGGAATAAAGATTTCAAAGAAAGAATTCGAAGTCCCTGAGCCTCAAACCGTGGATGTAGAAAAAGTAGCCAGAAAAAAAGCAAGAAAAATCAAGGAGTACGTAGATAAACCTTTTTTCGTTTCTGACACGGGTTACGAGATAGAATCACTGAATAATTTTCCTGGAGCTCTTCTTAAACCGGTTTTAAATACGATCGGACCGGAGAAGCTCTGCATTCTTGTTGAAAAAGGCGAGAAACGAGATTCGATCCATAAATCTGTGGCAGCCTATGTCGATGAAGAAGGTAAAATCCATACGTTTTGCTGCAACGATACAGGCAAGATCGCTGATAACCCTAGGGGCACAAAAAGAGATAGCTGGGGCGATCTGATGAAGATTCATGTTCCATCTGGTTTTGACAGCACGTTGGCAGAGATGAGTGATGAAGAGTTTAAGAAATACGAGGAAAAAATGAAGGAAGAAGAGCACTATGTCAAGATGGCCAAATACATTACGGGGAGTTAGTTCTTTGTTTTGCTTCAAATTCCAAAATCTGTTTTAGTTGGAATCATTCTGTTTTTTCCTGTATACGTAATAAAATATCCCCGCAATAGCTAAAACCAGTATCAGAGGAATTATTATATTTCCTATACCGGTTTCAGGGACATACTCTTCTTCTATCTCTTCATCTTCTTCCTCATCGTCTTCTTCATCTACAGGATCTTCCGGTTCTTCCTCTTCTTCTACTTCTTCCTCATCTATTTCTTCACCAGAAACAGCGAAATAGGAGAATCCAGGTGTTTCTGCCTGGTAAACTATCTTTCCATTTTCACTTGAGATCTCCGTGGTCTCCAGTTCTTCCCAGGAACCCCCTATATATCTGTGGAGTTTCACATTTCCTCTATCTATATTGTTTTCCTCGATCCAGGAACTGTTTACATCGAACCGTATTGAAGCGTTCTCTATGTCATCATAATCTATGTTCTCCGCTTCGATGTTAATGTACCTGTAATTGATTCCAGGAGTTTCTACCTCGAT
>JALDAH010000006.1 GCA_022729275.1 Candidatus Nanoanaerosalina archaeon | reverse complement strand
GGTAGCTGTTACCTTGATAATAAACTTTAGAGGTGATGTAGAGGTCGGGGTTCCATGGGGAAACGATGAGGAATCCGGTGTTCAGATCGTGGAAATGGACAGTGGAAACGAGGAGACAGAGCTGAAAGTTCTTATCGATAAATGTGTCGACCAGAGCATAAGAAATCCGGAGTCCAGCTTCGAATGTTACCTGGTGATGCATGTTGAAGGAGGTTTTGATGGCAGCATTTCTCTAGATGCTGATGACTGGGAAGAAGTGGAGCAAGTTCCAGATGATTTTGAGGATAAGACAAACATTATGATCGAACACAGTTTACCAGATGGAGGAGTGGTAGTTGAAATCATTTCATAAAGCAGAACTGCCGCTTGACATGATAGGGAAAATTGTTATAGCGCTTGCAGGTATTTCAGTCGGGGTATCAGTTCTCCTAAATTTTTTAGGCGGGATAGAACCTGAACACCAGATCAGACAGATAATAGAGACAACTGAATACCCTGTATGTCCAGGATTCGAAGGAGAGGAATTGAGATTTGAGGATTTCCAGATAGTCATGTACGGTTTCTATAGAGGTAACTGCGAAGAAAGCCTAGAAGCAGTCTCGGGTTTCAACCTTCCAAAGGACAGATTAGAGGAGTTTCTGAAAGAGATGGAAATAAAAGACATAAACGACAAACCTCTTGTTCTTTACGGCTATAATGATTGTGGAGACGAAGATATATTTGAGGGTTTTGTTTTTGAAAACGACGAAAAAATCGTTATAAGTAGTGGAGAAGAAATTGAAATAGAGAAAAAAGGAGGCACGGTACATATATGTCAAAAATGAAGAGGAAAGGAGGTTCGGTCAGCATATGGATATGGATAATCGGAGGACTCATAATAGGTGTAGTGACTTTTACAGTTGCTTTCACACAATTAAGTCACATAGTGAACCAAAGTTTCAGACAAAACGTTGTATCTGATTTCGAGAAACTGAACGATGAAATAGGTATGGTCTGCGGATACTCTATTGGTACAAAAAGCGAATACACCGTTGAATTAAGAGACGTTATGGCCATATTCGCCAACGATACACGAGGCGAGGCACCGAACGATGCTCCCAACAAAATATTAAACGGGGAGTCCGGTAGCGGAGAATACATATGCATGACTTTTTACGATCAACATTACAGATGTGAAGACCATTTCTGCGAGATAGAGATGGATTATATAGGAGATCCACCTCAAGACACAACGATGTACAACGTCGGAATACAGGACGGTAAGTTCACCTATGAACTAGAAATAGAAAAGGTTGAGGACAGGAAAGTAGAGGTAAAAGCAACTCACGTGCCTTGAATCCGCTAAAAATACAGTGGTAATTATGGACGAAGACATGAAGACCAATATATACGTGACTCTTGCACTTGCCCTGATACTGACAGGTATGACAGTTATACTGGTTCTTATAGGTCATGAACAGCATGAGGAAAAAACTGATGAAAAAGTTATTATAGGTGACAGCGACCGTGTTGCAAGAGAGATAGCCACATTATCACAGGTCTGCTGGAGAGATGGCACAAGAAAAAATGTTCAAAACCTCTATACGTGTTATATACTTGATATTGAAACTATAGACGGTATGGATATCAAGAGGGATCAGGTGGAAAAATATATGGATATAGATAGAAAACATTTCGAAATACCGACAAAAATTGAAGGAGAAGTTAAAGATTTGGAGTTGAACTATGTTCCCTCGGATAGACCGAAAGTGATGTTTAATTGAGTGTCTGCCAGACAAGTTATTTAACCACCTTTAACATATATTTTTACATGACACCCTTTGGAAGGAACAAAGAGCCGGAACCCGAACAGGGAGAGGATCCGATAAACAGGATAAACGGTCTAACAAGGAGAATCAGGGAACTTGAGAAAAACGTTAGGAACCTCAAGGAACAGACCAAAAATATAGAGCAAAGGCTTAACCAGCACAAGAAAAAGATCAGTCAGAACAAGACAAAGGCCGAGGAGAAAACCGAAAAACTTGGTAATCGGATAGAAACCATGAACTCCGAAATTAAAAAACTAAACAGGAAAACCAGGAAACTTGTCTCAAAAAGAGAATTTAAGGAGCTAGAAGAATTTATGGAAATGTTAGATCCTGTTAAAAGTGATTTCACGACTGAAAACGATGTTAAAAAGATTATTGAAGAAAAAATGAGGGAGATGTGATTAAGTTATGGTAAAGTTCGAATTTTTAGGAAAATTAAAAGGAGATGACGGTGGAGGAGGAGAAGAAAGTATAGAAGAAACTATAAAGGATCTCTCGGATCAGGGATACTCCCAAAACGAAATCACCGAGCAGCTGAGAGATGAAGGATACGCTTATTCTGATATAAACCAGGCGATGAACAAGGTCATCAAGGATTCTGCTGAAAGAGCTCGTGGAAATCCACAGGGTGACAGCGCTATGCCACAAAATGCTCAAGAACAGGAAATGAATCAAGGCCCTGTTTCTCCAGCAGGTGGAGTGGATCAGGGAGATTATCAGGATGATTATGGAAACGAACCTGTAGAGAGAGAGTACCAGGAACAACCTGCCCGAAAACCACCTGAGGAAGATTTCGAAGAACCGGTTGATGATAGGAGATCTGAGGATGAATGGTCGCCTGATATAGGTATAAGCAGTGATGAAGAAGCTTTGATAGAGACAATCATAGAGGAGAAGCTTCTTGATATAGAGGATGAGTTTGAAAACGTTTATGGAGAAGTCGATGATATATTAGACAGGTTAAAAGATATAGAGGAAACCGTTCACGATCTTAAAACCAGAAGAGAAGAAGATGAAAAAGAGTTCATACAGAAGGTTTCTCAGATAGAAGAATACATGGAGGACTCTCATTCCAGGATAGGTGGTATGGAGAAAGCCTTCCAGCAGACTCTTCCCTCTCTGGTTGAAAACGTGAGAGATTTAACAGATATAGTAGAAGATATGAAAAAAGGAAGGTAGTATCAATTATCTCCTCCGCTTTTAGTAAGCAGGTATACGAAACCTATAATACCTCCTATCATCAGAAGTGTCAGTGACATCTCTGAGAAAATGTATCTCGTTATATCAATTTCTAAGAATTCGTTGACCATTATCAAAAGTATGGCTATAACTATCGCTCCAGCTATTCCAATCCATTTTTTGTTCATCTCCTCATCAGTAATGTCAACACCGAACATTCCGGCCAACAACACGAATCCCAGTATGGTTACAAGTCCAACTGAGATAGCTCCGAAGAAATAAACCATCATATCCCCAAGATTGAGTATGTAGATACCCAACATGGCCATGAAACCCACGGCAAGAGAAACTGATGCATCAACAACATCATCATCAAACAACTCTATTTTATTTATGATCCCGTAGGTAGCTGCCAGGACGAATATGAACGGCATAAAATATGAAAAAAAGTAGATGTTCTGAAGGTTCTGAATCAATGTCTCAAAAGTTACCATTTATATCTCCGTCATTTATTTCTCCTAGTTATGGGTTCTCTTTTTTCTTTTCCTTAGTTTTCTTTTTCGGATCCTTGTCTCCTTTCATAACCAAAGCCATGAAGCCTACTACGCCTCCAAGAACTATGAAAGGAACTATTTGTCCAAAAGTTATGTTTATAGGTATTCCAAGGACATCTAGAACACCATAGTTAACTATCATGATGATGATGATTAATGCAGAGCCTCCAACCAGATATTTACTGTCAGGCAGCATTCCGTTAACATCGTCTTCTTGAGTAAGGAATGTTGCAAGCATGAAAAATGCCAGTATGGAAAGCAGAAGTATTGCCACTCCTCCGAATAGCTGTGTTATATATACATAAAAAATCCCTTCAACCAGCGGGGTATAACCTATGACTATCAGAGACAGTATAACCGACAGTGCTCCGTCTATAGTATTATTCTTAAAAAGTCCTATCTTCTGAAGTACACCGTATATTATCACGAAAACCAGCAGAAAAGGCAATAAATATCTCATCGGTTGGGTTTGAAAAGATTCCAAGACCATCTCTATACCTGCATCTTCAAACATCATTAATCTCCATTAAAAAAATCGTTGCCTTTGTTTAAATAATTTACCGAAAAGTGGCAAATTTTCGGCAAAAAATCATCATAGGTAACCCATGTTAATTGCAAGATAGACAATTCCTCCTCCAGCGATTATTCCAATAATCAATCCTTTAAGAAAGTCTTTAAATGCGGTTATCATTTATTCCACCTAATTATTTCTTTGTCAAGCCTTTTTATTAATTTTTATTCATATCGTTAATATGTTTCTCTTCTTTAGTGTCTATCCTGTTGAATTTTTTAGACAGATTAATGATATTACCCATGTATTTCAAAATTTTATGGTCATGTCTCAGAGAATGAGCATCGTCCTCTGCTTCTTTAACTTTCTTCCTCGCTTTGTTCATATCATCTTTTAATTTATCTAAGTCAGTTAATGCTCTACCTTCAAATCTCTGTACATCATTATTGTAGTTAGAACCAACAGACTTAGTAGCTCCAACCCCTGAAGGGATCAAAAAACCTCCATGATTTGATTTTTTCAGGTTCTTCAGGATTTTTTTTCCCAACCTGTCCGCCTCTGACTGTAAATAGCTTTCTTTGTAATTCATCCTTTCTATCTCTGATTTGTACTCCCAATTTTTCTCCCTTACGAACGCTCCAACTCCAAGGAATAAGACGTAGAATCCAACAAAGAATATTCCTAGAGCTCCAAAGTAGTTTACAGCTAGAGATATAGTTACGAATGCTCCGCTAAACACTGAAGTTATCGAAAGAAGAACTGATAAAGGCATTATCACCTTGTTAGGAAGGTATCTTCCTCCACCGCCCTCAAGAACACCGTAAATCAACGTCCATACTAACAAGAAAGGCAGTACCAAATATCTCACAAGTTCAGCACCTGTTTCAACAGAAGGACCTTGTTCATAATAATTAGTCAATAAATCGACCCCATTATCAGCTCTTGAAACGAATCTAGGAGATCTATCCCGAACTTCGCCTACTGCTCCCCACAAAATAGGCGCACCAAGCAGTAACATAATAACTATCAAAGCAACAACCATAATCTTATTAAAAAACTCCATTTTTTCACACCTATGTAGTAATTTGTAAAACTGTTTTAAATAACTTTTAGGGTTTCGTAAGGCTCTGATTCAAATCATGACCGTTTCCTTGAACAAGATAATAGGATATATGTAATAAGAAACAACATATTCCTCCATTATATTCTGACAATATGCTATATTAAAAAATAGGATTTATCTAAAACCACAAATCAGCATTGAAAAACATCCAATCCCTTGATACCTTTATAAAAATTGTGTCTAAAAATTATTGCTATCTTGCATGTGATTTGAAAGAGACCTTTCTATGCAAAAAAACAAAAAAAGGTAAGAAGGGGGTATGCTCACCTATGGCAATAAATATTAGAGAACATGAACTGGTTCCGGAACACGAAAAAATGGATGAAAAACAGGTAAAACAGCTTCTAGAAAAATTCGGTATAGAAAAGGAAAATCTTCCGAAGATAAAAAAGAACGATGCTGTTGCCAAAAAAATGGATCTGGAAACTGGTGATGTAGTGCACATAAAGAGAAACTCCCCTACAGCAGGAAAAACGGACTATTATAGAGTAGTCGTTAACAGATAGATTTAAGCTCCCCGGAGGCTAATAAAGATGGAAAAGAAGTTTTTGGAACAGATGGTGGGCGAAGGCCTAGTAGACCACCACATAGATTCTTATAATAAATTCGTAAACACGAGAATCCAGAAAATTATTAATGATATAGGAGAAATACAGCCGGATTTACCAGGCGGAGAAGAACTTATCATAAAGCTTGGAGATGTCGAAATAGGAAAACCTATAGTTAAAGAGGCAGATGGATCCATGCTTCAGATAACTCCTAATGAAGCAAGAATGAGAGATCTCACATATTCCGCAAGAGTTAACGTTGAGATGACCCCTATATTTGAAGGGATAAAACAGCCTACGGAGACAGTTACAATAGGAGAGATACCTGTCATGGTCAGGTCAGACATATGTCCTACAAGCAGCATGACTGAAGAAGAAAGAATAGAGATAGGTGAAGATCCCGAAGATACCGGGGGATACTTCATAGTCAACGGTTCTGAAAAGGTAATCGTCTCGATGGAGGAACTGGTGAACAACAAGCCGATATACCAGTTAGATGGAGAGGAAGAAATATGTAGGATCAACTCCGAAAGAACCGGTTACGTGCAGAGACATGTTCTAACAAGGAAGAAGGATGGTATAGTTAACATTTCATTTGCTAATGTAAAGAAGGTTCCTGCAGTCGTAATAATGAGGGCTTGTGGACTTGAAACCGACAGGGACATCATCCAGCATATATCAGAAAAGTACTCCGGAGATATCTACCTAAACATATATGAAAACGATGTTGAAACGGTTGAAGACGCACTTGACTATATAGGAAGGAAATCAGGTATAAACAAGAACAGGCAAGAAAGAGTGAAAGAAATACTGGACAGATACCTTCTACCTCACCTTGGAAGAGAACCCGAAGACAAAAAGGAAAAAGCCAGATTTTTAGGAACAATGATAAAGAATGTTATAGCACTTGGAAAAGGAGATATCAAGGAAGATGATATGGATCATTATGCCAACAAGAGGTTAAACCTTGCAGGAGATCTCTTGGAGATGCAGTTCAGATCTGTTTTTCTCGGTAAATGGGGTTTCGTAGCGAGGATGAAGTACAACTTCCAGAAATCCGCCAAGAGAGGAAGGCTTCCAAGCCTACAATCCACAGTTGTTGCAAACACAATGACTAGCCAGATAATGTCAGCGATGGCTACAGGTAACTGGGTTGGTGGAAGAACCGGTGTGGCTCAGAGGCTTGAGAGAGGTAACAGGATGAAAACCCTTGCGCATCTAAGAAATGTTGTGTCTCCTCTTTCATCTCAGAGGCAGCACTTCGAGGCAAGAGAGTTGCATCCCACGCACTGGGGACGTCTTTGTCCTGTAAAAACTCCTGAAGGTATGAACATAGGATTAAGGAAACACCTGGCAATCCAGTGTGAAGTAACCACCGGAATGAATGAGATGAATAAAAACGTTTTGAAACAGGAGCTTGAAGATGAAGGAGTGAAGAGATGAGGTGATAAAGATGGGAAACGTATACCTAGATGGAATATTCGTTGGAAGAACAGAAAAAACAAAAGAACTCAGGGATAAACTTGTGGAAAGAAGGAGGAATGGAGAAATAAACACTCAGGTCAACATCAGTTATGCAGAAGATAAAGATGAACTAAGGGTTCTCACTGACAGCAACAGGGTGAGAAGACCTCTTGTAATAGTGGAAGATGGAGAATCACTTCTGAATGAAAAACATGTCGAGAAGATAAATAAAAAAGAGATAACTATACAGGATCTTGTTGATGAAGGAATCATAGAATACCTTGATGCTGAAGAAGAAGAAAACGCTCTTGTGGCAATGAATGAAGAGAAGGTAACCAAGGAACATACTCACATGGAACTGGATCCTGCTACTACACACGGTCTTTCTGCATCTACCGTTGTATTCGCGAACTACAACCGAGGAGATCGTGTTAACTACGGTGCAAAGATGATCGGGCAGGGTCTTGGACTTCCTTCACTGAACTTTCACACACGTTTCGATACTCAGTCGAACATCTTGACATACCCTCAGCACCCTATAGTAGAGACAAGAACTTTTAAAGAGATACTTGGAAACCATCCTGTGGGACAGAATCTCGTTATAGCTATCTCAAGTTTTGAAGGTTACAACATAGAGGACGCAGTCATATTTAACAAATCATCCATAGAAAGGGGTGTGAAAAGAAGTCACCACTTCAGAACTTACTCCACAGAGTCAAGAAGGTATTGGGGAGGGCAGAAGGACTCCATAAAAATACCTGATAAGGATACAAGAGGTTTTAAATCCGAAGATGCTTACAAAAAGCTCGATCCTGATGGACTAGTGAATCCTGAAACAGAGGTCGAAGAAGGAGACGTACTGGTAGGAAAGACTTCTCCACCTAAGTTTCTTGGAAGCTCTGAAGAAGTTAAAATGGGGCTTGCAGCTGAAAGAGAGACCTCAAAAACAGTTAGGCATGGAGAATCAGGTATAGTAGACAAGGTAATGATAACAGAGGGAGAGGATGGAAACAAGCTAATAAAGACCAAGATCAGGTCTGAAAGGATTCCTCAACTGGGAGACAAGTTCGCAACAAGACACGGACAGAAAGGTGTGATCGGACTTATCGTTCCGGAAGAAAACATGCCCTTCACAGGCGAAGGAATAACACCCGATATAATACTATCAACACACGCAATACCTAGTCGTATGACAGTTTCGCAGCTAATAGAGATAATTGGAGGAAAAGCAGCAGCTCTGAGAGGAGAAAAAGTAGATGGAACAGTATTTCATAACGAAAAAGAGGATGAATTGAGGGAGACACTCAAGGAAAAAGGTTTCAGATACGATGGAAAAGAAGAGATGTACGATGGAATAACAGGAGAGAAGAGAGATGCCGAAATATTTATAGGTCCTGGTTTTTATCTGAAGCTAAGTCACATGGTTGAGGACAAGATTCATGCCAGAGCAAGAGGACCTGTAACACTTCTTACAAAACAGCCAACCGCTGGAAGAGCCAGAGAAGGTGGTCTGAGACTTGGAGAAATGGAAAAAGACGTCCTTGTAGGACACGGTTCAGCTCTGCTGCTGAAAGAAAGGTTCGGATCTGACTCCACTATATCATATGTATGTGACCGGTGTGGAGAGGTGGGTGTATATGATAGACAGGAGGACAAAAAGTACTGTCCAAACTGTAACAGCAGTGAAGTATCTGACATAGAAGTTCCTCAAGCATTCTTATTGATGTTAAACGAGCTGAAATCGATGATGATAGATCCAAAAATAGAAATGGAGGAGCAATGAGGTGATAACTATGCCAAATAAAGTAAAAAGTATCAAGTTCGGACTGATGAATCCAGAAAAGATCAGAAACATGGCGGTCAAAAGAATAAGCAAGGCAGAAGTTTACGATGCTGACGGATATCCTATAGAGGGAGGAGTAATGGATCCTTCTCTTGGTGTACTGGATCCTGGTATGGTTTGTAGAACATGCGGAGGCAGGATGAGAGAGTGCAAAGGTCATTTTGGATATATAGACCTCGCAAAACCTGTAGTAAACGTTCTTTATGCTAAAAAAATAAGAAACCTTCTGAGATTCACATGTAACGAGTGTCAGACACTTTTGATGAAAAATGAGGACAAATCACTCAGAAAAAGCAACAGGATGAGCACGTGTCCGGAATGTGGAACCGAGAAAATAGATATAGATTTTGAAAAACCTTACAGCTACTACGAGGACGGTAAACAGCTCACACCCGATGTGATAAAAGAGAGATTTAAGAAAATACCAAATGAGACAGCTGAAAAATTAGGTGTGAAAGGTGGAAGACCTGAATGGTTGATAATAGAAAACCTGCTTGTTCCACCCGTAACTATAAGACCTTCCATAACACTAGAAACAGGTCAAAGGTCTGAAGACGACCTCACACACAAACTGGTTGACGTTATAAGGATAAACCAGAGGCTGAGGAACAACATAGAGATAGAAGCCCCTGACTTCATTATTTCAGATCTCTGGGAACTCTTGCAGTACCACTCTTCCACAATGTACGACAACTCAATTTCGGGAATACCTCCTGCAAGGCACAGATCAGGAAGAAGCCTAAAATCGCTTGTAGGAAGGCTTAAAGGAAAAGAAGGTAGGTTCAGACAGAACCTTATCGGTAAAAGAGCGAACTTCTCCGCAAGAACCGTTATATCCCCTGATCCAAACATAGATTTGAACGAGGTAGGTGTACCAGAAGACATAGCAAAGATACTGACCATACCTGTAAAGGTCAAGGAAGACAACATGGGAAAAGTCAAGCAATGGATTGAAAACGGTCCTGAGAAACATCCCGGTGTCAACTACATTTTCAGGGATGATGGAACCAAAAAGAAACTGACCGAGAAGAACAAGGAAATGATATTAGAAGAGCTTGAACCTGGCTACAAAGTAGAACGACACCTGATAGATGGAGACGTCGTGCTTTTCAACAGACAGCCCTCACTTCACAGAAACTCAATGATGGGTCACAGAGTTAAAGTGATGCCTTACAAAACATTCAGAATAAATCTTGCTGTTTGTCCGCCTTACAACGCTGACTTTGACGGTGACGAGATGAACTTACATATACCTCAGACAGAGGAGGCAAGAGCTGAAGCAGAAGAGCTCCTGGAAGTTAGTAATCATATCAAATCACCAAAGTTCGGTGGACCTATTGTGGGCATGATGCAGGATCATATATCCGGTCTTTATCTTTTGAGTAAAGACGATGAAATCCCAAGAGATAAAGCTTACAACCTTATTACGGCGACAGGTGCTTACGACAAAGAACTTCCAGAAAAGGAAACTCTGACAGGTAAGGAAATAATATCGCTTTTCATACCGGAAAAGATAAACATAGAGAATAAAAAAGCGGTGATAAAAGACGGTGAATTTGTCGAAGGAGTGTTAGACGAAGACCTTGTAGGAGACTATGGAGGGGAAATACTGAACCAGCTTCTTCTAGAATATGACAAGGATGAAACACAGAAGTTTATAGATCAGGTGACAAAGCTGGGTATCAAATACCTCGACAGAAGAGGTTTTTCAATAAGTACTTCCGACCTTGAGGTCTCTGACAAGGGAAGTGAAGAGATAGAAAAAGAGATACAGAAGGGAGTTGAAGAAGCTAACAAGCTGATAGAGAAATATGAAAAGGGTGAAATAGAGCCCCTGACAGGTAAAACCGAGGAAGAGACTCTTGAAGTGAAGCTTGTATCGGAACTGAGATCCATATCAACCGAGGTTGAGGAGATTGTTGACAGGGAGATACCTGAGAACTCCTCGAGAATCATGGCAGAGTCCGGTGCAAGGGGTTCAATGACCAACCTGTCGATTATGGCAGGTTTGATGGGGCAGGAAACCGTGAGAGGAGAAAGAATATCTAGAGGTTTCAAGGACAGAAACCTCCCTCATTTCAAGAAGAAAGATCTCAGCCCTCGGGCCAGAGGTTTCGTTGCATCATCTATATTCAACGGACTTGAACCGGATGAAATGTTTTTCGAGATAATGTCAGGTAGGGAGGGACTGATGGATCAGTCTCTCAGAACAAGGACTTCGGGATACATGTACCGTAGGATTTCAAACGCTTTGCAGGATCTAAAAGTTGAGGAGAACCGTTCAGTGATGGCATCTGATGGAACTGTAGTCCAGTTTAAGGCTGGAGAGGATGGTATAGATCCTTCAAAATCTGATAGAGGTGAACTGGTCTCTGACTGAGGTGATCAAGATGGCAGAACAAGATACCACGATAGATGTTGAAGAACTCCCTGAAAAGTACAGGGATAGTCCAAACCAGGAAGAACTTAAAAAGAAGTACAGGGAAATGCTTTTTGAACCTGGAGAGGCCATAGGCCTTGTTGCAGCGCAGTCCATATCCGAACCAGCAACTCAGATGACAATGGAAACATACCACAGTGCAGGAGCTGCAAAAGTATCTATCACACAGGGTCTTCCAAGACTTATAGAGGTAATAAACGCCAGGAGAAATCCGAAAACTCCTATCATGAATATATATCTCAAAGAAGGGCACAGAACAAAGGAAGAAGCAAAGGAAATAGCTGCAAAGATAAAAGAAGTCAATCTGGGAGATCTTGTTTCGGAGGACACAATCGATTTGACGATGCTGGAGATGAAATTCGTTTTAAATCCTGAAATTTTGGAAGAGTACAGGATGGATGTTGATGAGGTTGTGGACGAACTAAAGGGCAAATACGATTTAAATATAGAAGTAGATGATTATGAACTCACGATAACTCCGGATAAGGATGATTACAGTCTGAAAGATCTGCAGGACATAAAAGCAAAGATAATGGATTACAGGCTTCACGGATTCAAAAGTATTGAAGACGTTGTGATACTTGAAGAAGACGGTGAATGGAGAGTTCAGACCGCAGGTATAAATCTCAAAAAAGTTCTAAGGTTGGAAAATGTGGATGATACCAGGACTGTTTGCAACGACATATTCCAGTTCAAAAAAGTCTTCGGTATAGAAGCAACCAGAAATCTGATATATAGGGAGATGAGGAAGACTCTGGATGAACAGGGAATGGCAGTTGATGATAGATGGCTGCTTCTCATATCAGACACCATGACAAAAGATGGAGAAATAAATGGAGCTACAAGATACGGTATCTGTGGCTCAAAGGATTCTGTATTTGCGAGAGCTGCTTTTGAAGAAACTAAAAAACATGTGACGACTGCCGCGATTGAAGGAGAGGTCGATCCTCTAAAATCGGTTGTCGAAAACATAATACTTGGACAAGTAATCCCTATGGGAACAGGAAACCTTGAATTAACAGCTAAACCTGGAAAAGCTCCTGAATCAGTTCTTAAAGAAATAGAGGAGAAAAGAAAAAAGATTCAAGAAGAAAAGCAGAAGAAAATAGAGGAGAGAGAAAAGAAAAAGGAGTTGGAGAAAGTCGAGAGGTCTAGGGCGGATATAGATTACGATGAACTTGCAAAAATGAACATTTCAGAAATAAAAAAGTTGGTTGAAGATAACATAGATGAGGTGGACCTGGAAGAGCTTCTCGAAAAAGAGAAAGAGAACAAGGACAGGAAAACCATGAAGAAATGGATTGAGAAACAAATATAAAAGATGGAGTAAGTGATACTATGGATATCAAAAAATTGGTCAAAAGAGCAACAAAAGATAAAAGAATCATCATAGGTTCAAAAGAAACATTGAAAAACATGGAAGAAATCGAAAAAGTTATACTTGCATCAAACTCACCCAACAAAATAGTTAAAAAGATACAAGATAACGTTGATGATGTAGAGTTGATAGAGTTCCAAGGTAACAACAGAGAACTCGGATCTATCTGCGGAAAACCATTCAACGTGACAACAGTAGGTATCAAAGAGAAACAGAGTATAGTGTGAAAACCATGTCAGGCGTAACGATAAAATTCGACACAGACACCATAAGAAGCATAAACCTTTTCGAGGACATCACAGGAGTCAAGGTGATGGATGCCATCACCACAGACGACCGTGCCTACTTCGTGGTAGAAGAAGGAAAGGTCGGTCTTGCCATAGGAAAAGGCGGAAAAACGATAAAAAAAGTCCAGAACAACCTCAACAAAAAAGTAAAGGTTTACGAGCATTCTGACAGTTTGAAAAAATTTGTTGAAAACGTCGTTCCTGTTAAAGTTAAATCAGTAAAGCTTGACAGGTCAGGAGAAAGCAAAATAGTCAGGATAAGAGTTGATAGAAGTGACTGGTCTCAGGCTGTTGGAAAGGACGGTAGAAACGTAGAGATTACCAAGAGATTCCTTAAGAGGGAGTTCGACATTGACGATGTCAAGGTAAACTAGCATTTATAAAACTAATATCCGAAAAATATTCTTGTCAAAGAGTGATAACTAATGGGTCTATACAACGGAAGAAAGCTTAAAAAAAGAAGGCAGAAGTACAGATGGAGCGATAAAAATTACAAGAGAAGAAACCTTAATCTAAAACAAAAATCTGACCCGCTAGAAGGAAGCCCTCAGGCGAGAGGGATTGTTCTTGAAAAAAGGATTATCGAGGCAAAGCAGCCTAACTCCGCACTCCGAAAATGTGTGAGGGTTCAGCTGATAAAAAACGGTAAACGTTTAACAGCTTTCGTACCAGGTGACGGGGCTATAGAACAGATTGATGAACACGATGAAGTAATCATCGAAGGCATAGGAGGTGCTGACGGAGGTCCTAAGGGAGATATACCTACTGTAAGGTTCCAGGTTTCCAAGGTCAACGGAGTTTCTCTGAAAGAGCTGGTAGCAGGAAGAAAGCAGAAACCAACAAGGTGATATGATGGAAGGAGTAAAATTATTCGACAAATGGGACTGTGATGAAGTAGAGATAGAAGATCCTGGACTAAGGAGATACATAAACCTGGACAACATAATGGCTCCAAGGTCAAAGGGCAGACATCCTGATAAACAGTTCTACAAGGCTGATGTCCAGATAGTTGAAAGGCTTCTCAACAGGCTTTATGTTGCAGGTCATAGAGGAAACAAACACAAGATAACCTCTGGACACAATGTCGGTCAATCAGAAAAATTATGGACATTGATAGAAAAAGCTTTCGAACTAATCGAAGAAGAAACGGAAGAAAACCCTGTACAAGTATTTGTAAAAGCAATAGAAAATTCTGCTCCAAGAGAAGAGGTTGTTTCATATCAAAGAGGAGGAGTAATAGCACGAGAAGCAGTTATCGTTGCTCCAATGAGAAGAGTAGATCTAGCTCTCAGGATGATAGCACAGGGAGCTTACGAAAAAAGACTTTCAGCTGAAGGAGATGCAGAAAAATATATCGCGGAAGAGATAATAGGCGCATACGAAAACAACTCAAGCATAAGATCTATCAGAGACAAGCAAAGAAGAGAAAGAGAAGCAGAGGGAGCGAGGTAAACCTAAAATTTTATAACCTCCTTCAACCCATTCTATTTTTACCAAGAACTACAATGACTAACAAAAAAATTGTATTATTTGTTACGCTGTTAGTTTTGATGATGTCAATCGCAGTGCTGAAGGAGACAAATAATAATGAAGATATGAATTCGCTTAATCCTCCTCACATAGTTCTTGATGCTGAGAACACAGATATTTACGGTGTTATGGGAAAATATTGTAAAGGAGATACATGTGTGGAGCATCTCAGGCCTGATAATCCGACGATGGAGGCAACCTTGATGCCTATGCTTAAACCAAAGATAGATGTTGGCACCAACATTGAGTTCAGAACAAACTACAAGGATCCTGAAATATATTATATGTTGAAGAACAGAAGAACCGGTGAAGAGATAGAGAAAGATATATATGAACCAGGTGAATTCACAATAAATGATGAGGGCAGTTATATATTAGTAATAGAAGCGGAGTGGGAGGACAGAAATGTGACATACACATACCAGGTCGATGTGGACAACTGATTAATTCTAAAACAAGACGTATTTAAAAGTTAGACACATTTATTATAAGCAGGTCGTATTTTTGTCAAACTAAAGGAATAGTTAAAAAGTTTTTTACGAAAAGGTTGTATCGTGCCAATGTCAGAAGAAAAAATACAGGAGATAGTGAGGCTGTCAAGAACTGATCTTGACGGACATAGAAGAATTTCCGAAGCCCTTACCTCAATAAAGGGAGTCGGTAAAAGATATGCTAACGCAGTAGCAAAAACATCAAGGTTCAGCATGGATCAGAAGATAGGAGCTCTTTCAGATGAGGAGAGAGACGAGCTCGAACAAATAATCAAGAACCCGGAGGAAAACGGTATCCCTTCATTTTTGAGAAATAGAAGAAGAGACCACGAGACCGGGGAAGATAATCATCTAATAGGTCCTGACCTTGAACTTAAAGAGGACTTCGATATAAGAAGGTTGAAAGAAACAGGTACCTACAGAGGATGGAGGCACAAGATTGGTCTGCCAGTGAGAGGCCAGAAAACACAGTCTTCATTCAGAAGTGGAGCCAAAGTTGGTGTATCCCGTTCGAGGGTTAAAGCAGAGGAAGAAGAAGAGGAATAAGGTGATATAAATGGTTAAAACACTTAAAAAAAGCTATGAAACACCCAAAAAGGGTTGGGACAGAGAAAGGATAGACAGAGAAGAAAACTATCTTATGAACTATGGATTAACAGAGAAGAGAGAGTTGTGGAAAGTCGAATCACTTGTAAGAAACTTCAGGAGAGAAGCAAGAAAACTCAACGCAACAAAAGACGAGCAAAGGGAGAAAAGCCTTCTTAACAAACTTGAAAGGCTTGGTGTAGTCGGAAAAGACTCAGACCTAACAGACATCCTTGACATGAGCTTGGAGGATATACTTGAAAGAAGACTTCAGACTATTGTGTACAGAAAGGGACTTGCTTCAACCATGAAACAGGCAAGACAGTTCATAAACCACAGACACATAATAATTGGCGATAAAAAGGTAAATGTGCCAGGTTATCTGGTAACAAAGGAGGAGGAAAAAGACCTCAAGGTTTCACCTAACGCCAAAAAGATAATTCAGAACCAGTAGGTGTTAAGATATGAAAGATAAAAAACAAGGAATAGCCCACATATATGCCTCTTTCAACAATACCATCATACACATAACAGATATTACCGGAGCGGAGACCATTGCAAGGTACAGCTCAGGTATGATAACCGACAAAGGACGTTTACAGGGAAGAGCTTTTCCAGCTATGAAAGCAGCACAGCAAGCTGCAAAAGAAGCTGAGGAGAAAGGAATAGAAGAGATAGACATAAGGGTCAGGGCTCCAGGAGGTACGAGCCACAAAGTACCGGGACAAGGTGCGCAGCCCGCTATAAGGTCTCTTACCCGATCTAATCTTAATGTCGGAAAGATAGAAGATGTGACTCCGGTACCTCACGATTCAACTAGGAGAAAAGGTGGAAAAAGAGGAAGACAGTCACAGGGCTTCTGAGACAGCTAGAATAGGTTGAGTGATAAATATGGAAGTTGAGATTCTGGAAGAAAAAGAAAAAAAGATAAAATTCCTTCTGAAGGACGTAAAACCACAGTTCGCAAATGCTCTTAGAAGGACCATGATAGGAAAGGTCCCCACAATGGCGGTAAAAGAGGTGGACTTCATCAACAACACTTCAGGGCTTTTCGATGAGATAATCGCCCACCGGATAGGTATGATTCCATGGGAGTTCCCTGAAGAAGAATACAAGCTTCCAGAAAACTGTGAATGCGGTTCAAAAGAAGGATGCCCGAACTGCAGGGTGGAAATGGTTCTAAAAAAAGAAGGAGAAGCATATGTGAAGGCAAAGCACATAAAACCCACTGACAAAAAAGTAAAACCTGTTAACCCTGATATACTCATCATAACACTGCTTGAGGATCAAGAACTTGAATTAGAGGCAAAAGCAGTGCTGGGAACAGGCAAAAAGCATGCGAAGTTTCAGGCAGCAGCTGCTTCATACAAGTATTATCCGGAGATCAAAGTGAACGGTAAAAAAGTAGAAAATAGTGAAGAAGCAGCAAAAGTAGCGACAGGGAAAGTTAAAAATGCTGATGGATCAGTGGAAGCGGATGAGGAAATAGTCTATTCCTTGGAAAACACTATAGATATAAAGGAAGGCGACGAGATAGAATATCTGGAGCACAAAGACAAGTTTTTGTTCGAGGTTGAGACTGTATCAGGACTTGAACCAAAAAAAATAGTCAAGAAAGCTGTTGATATAATCGTAGAAGAATTTGAAGAACTTGAAAACTCTCTCTGATTAAAACCCTGCAGGGGTACCCAAGCCAGGCCAAAGAGAGATCGGCTATAGGGGCAGGACTTAAGAAGTCCGGTAGCCGAAAAATAGTTGAGAAATCCTGTACGCATAGGCGTTCCGAGGGTTCGAATCCCTCCCCCTGCAATAATACTATCATTTAATTTAGAAAACAGAAAAACCAGATAGTTTAAAAAAGATTATTTCAGAAAAGGTGAATGTTATGGAAAAATCAAACCCCGTACTCAGAAAAGAGATTGTCAAGTTAGAAAAGGCAGGAAGAAAAGAAGGAGCCAGAGTATACACACAGGCAGCTGAAGAATTGAAGAAAACGGATAAAAACAGGGTGGAAGTTAATCTATCCAAATTACAGAGACATGCAGATGAAGGAGATACTTTGCTTGTGCCAGGAAAGGTACTGGGATCAGGTAGGCTTAACAAAAAAGTTGAAGTAGCGGCTTTTCAGTTCAGTAAGAAAGCCAGAGAAGCTATAGACGAGGTTGGAGAGACTATATTTATAGGAGATCTTGTTGAGAAAAACCCGGAAGGAAAAAAGGTAAAAATAATGAAATAAAGGAGTATTAAAAATGGATATAGATGGAAAGAACCACGTTTTGGGAAGACTAGCAACATCGACAGTCGAAGAACTAAAGAAAGGGGAAGAAGTACATATCTTTAATGCAGACAAGGTAATCGTTAAGGGAAGTCCAGAGCAGACAATTGAGACCTACAGGCAGAAGTACAACAGAGGTAGCCGGGATCATGGACCATTCTTCCCAAAGAATCCAAAGAAGATAGTGAAAAGGACTATAAAAGGCATGCTTCCAAAGAACAAGAAGGGAAGGGAGATGCTTAAAAAGGTCAGAACCTATGTTAGAGAACCTGAAGGAGATACAGAAGTATTTCAAGAAGCCCTAGAAGAGGATCTTAGGGGTTCAAACTTCATAACTATAAAGGAGATATCCGATCAATTAGGTGCATAATCATGGTAATAAACGCAAACGGAAAAAGAAAAACAGCCAAGGCCAGGGCAACACTGAAAGAAGAAGGTTCTGGAAGGCTTCGGATTAACAAGAAACCTCTGAGCTCTTGGACAAGAACTACCAAACTAAGGATACAGGAACCTATCAAGATAGCTGGAGATATGGCAAAAGATGTTGATATAGATGTGAATGTTAGAGGTGGAGGTATCCAGAGCCAGGCTGAAGCCGTTAGAATGGCTATTGCAAGGGCTCTTGTGGAGCACTCCAGCGATAAAAAGTTAAAGGATAAATACCTGGATTACGACAGACATCTTCTAGTTGAAGATTATAGAAGAACCGAAACTAGAAAGCCTAGCCAGTCCAGCAAAGGCGCAAGGCATAAACAGCAGAAGTCTTACCGTTAGAGGTTTAAAATATGATCATACCAGTAAGATGTTTTTCATGTGGAAGAGTAATCGGAGACAAGTGGGAAGAGTTTGAGGAAAGAACAGAGAACGGTGAAGACGGTGGAAAAGTGCTTGACGAACTAGGTGTCAAAAATTACTGTTGCAGGACAGTGTTTCTGACCACTGAAGATCAGGTTAAATCGATTTCTCAGTACAAGAAGGTTTAAAAACAACCTTCTTCAGTTTAATTATTTTTTTATTCTTCAAATAAAGGTTCTTAGACATGTCTTCTATAGTCAAGATCGAGTGGAAAAAAAAAATAAAAAATGGAAAGCTAATCTTCTTCTAGTGAATGAAAACGGTTTCAGCAGAAAAGATCTTATACCCCAGGATAAAATAAAATTTGAAGTGACAAACAAAAGAAAATGCACAGGTTACTATGCAGGTATAGGTAATAGAATCCCTTGTCCTGTTTATAGAGATATAGAAAAAGGTCATCAATGTTTCAGCTGTAAGAAAAAAGATATTTATACCGGTTATGTTCGAGGTATTAACGGTTTTGACACCGAAAAAAGGTTTTCAGTATACCTTGTCCAGGCAGGTCATTCGGTAAAAGTGGGGGTTACAAGGAGCGAAAAACTGGAGAGACGATGGATAGAACAAGGAGCTGATTTCGGTGCTGAGCTACATTCAGATCTAAGTTCTGAAGAAGCACTGAAAAAGGAGAAATCTATAACTAAAACCAAGGGTATCAGTCAAAGCATAAGAAAAGAGAAAAAGGTTGAAGAAAATGAAATAAAAATTTTGGAAGATGTTCTGGATAAAAACGGATACAATAAGAAAATTGTGGATCTTAGAAATAAAACCATCTATTCTAATACTCTAAATACTAATCTCAAGCGTAAAGGCAGGCTTTCCGGAAAAATTGATTGTGTTAAAGGCCAAATAATTTCTACTGAAAGAATTTCTATGGTTATGACCTCGGGAAAGGTTGTTCAAAAACCCGTTCAGAGAGGTCTCGAAGTTTTTAGTTGATAAAACATCAGGAGATTGATTGGCCGGGCCGGGATTTGAACCCGGGTCTACACGCCCCCAGCGTGCAATGATAGTCCACTACACTACCCCGCCTTGCCATTAGAATTCATTTATTAATCTCAACTTTATTATGTTTAATCGGTCAGGATTTTAAACCTAAACAACTGTCAATAAAACCTCCATAACATATCAGGAAAACGCTGAATACATGAAAAAAGTTAAAAACAAAGCGACATAAGTTAACAAATTTTAATCCTTGACAGTAAAAACAACACACTTATAAATTAAAGATGTTATCTTTAAATTAGAGGTGTTGAAAGATGACACCCAAAAAAACCTTGAAAACTGTTTTGAAAGATGGACAAACAGGTGGAAAAAGACACAAACCATATATTAATTTTAGTGAATAAACAGTAGCCCGTCCAATCTTTATCTGAGGAGCTAGGCCTTATATAAAGAAGGCGGTCGAAAAACCTCCGGTCCTTGTTACAAGCTGAAAAACACGGCTAAAAGAGGTCCGAAGAGGTGAAAAAAAGAAAAACCTCTACAGTCCATAATCAAACTAGAAGTTTGACAGGGGGAAAGGGAAAAAACCTTTCCTCCATACAAACATTATACAACATCACCCTATTTTTGATCCCTGGTTTTCTAAAATTAAGACATTATTCCCGATTTTTCTTTAATAGTTTAACCAAAACATTTATAAAAACTGTATTACTATTGTTCAGTGATAACAATGGATGATCAAGACGAATATAAAAAAAGCAGTTTTCCCGAAGATCCAAACTTCGATGAAGAAATGGATAGTAGGATAGCAAAGTTAGTGCAGAGAAAATATCAAGAACCTGAAAAAAGAAGAAGGGCTCTTGAACTTGCTTCAACCCTTATAAAAGCAGATGACAATGAACTAAGGGATTATGCTGAAAAATATGATGGAGAAGGAGCCGGACTTGCTGAAAGCATACTGTACAAAAGAGGAAGTCTGGAATCTGAAATAGAAAATGATACAGAAATCAAAAAGTTCAAGAACATTTATGGAGGGGCATTCCTGGAATTCGATGAAGAAAGGGAAGAAAAACTGGTATTTGATGGTCCAAGATCAGGATGGAACGCACTGTTCAAAAAAGACGCTGAAAAAGATGTGGAATTCAGAGGGAATGAAGCAGGATATAAATCAGAGCTAAGGGACAACTCAGTAAAAAGTGCAAAATTTACTGGTAAAAGTTCAGGAGCTTATGCGAAACTAATAGGAGACTCATATAAAAAAGCAGAGTTTCTGGGAGAATATTCCGGTTATGGATTAATTAGAGAAGAGTGATAGGCCGTATATTCCTATTTTATTTTTTATTTTTTATTTAATTTTTTTCCAGATATTGTCAAAACTTTTAAATTTTTTAAATGAATTCTTGACAGGGTGTAACGATGCCAGAGGAAAAAAACAAGAACATCCGGCAACCGATAATCTCGGTTTTAGGACACGTCAACAGCGGTAAGACCACATTATTAGACTATATAAGAGGTTCAATAGTAGTTGAAAAAGAAGCGGGTTCAATAACACAGATGATAGGAGCTACAGAAGTACCTATTGATAAAATAAAAAGTATCTGTGGTGACGTTCTGAAAAGCATGGATACAGAATTAACAATACCAGGACTTCTATTGATTGATACTCCCGGCCACGCAGCTTTCACATCTCTCAGAAAAAGAGGGGGAAGCCTCTCAGATATAGCAATACTTGTAATAGATATAGAAGACGGTGTTCAACCCCAGACAAGAGAGGCTATAGAAATACTGAAAGATTCAAAGACTCCTTTCATTATCGCACTGAACAAGATCGACAGACTGCCGGGTTGGATGACCGAAAAGGTTTGCTGGACACAGAACTTCAAGAGACAGTCAAAAAAACTTAGGGAGATGTTGGACACAGAGATATACAAAATCATGGGAGACCTAAATGATTATGATATAGTCTGTGAAAGGTTCGACAGAGTGGATAATTTTCAGAAAAAAGTTGGGGTAGTACCTATTTCTGCAGAGACAGGTGAAGGAGTACCGGAACTTCTGATGCTTATATCCGGACTTTCTCAAAAATTTTTAGCCGACAACTTGGCCATCAAAGAGGGTATAGGAAAAGGAACCGTGCTTGAAGTTAACGAGGTCAAGGGTATGGGAACCACCATAGACGTCATACACTACGATGGAACCATCAAAAGAAACGATACTCTGCTGCTGGGAGGTAAAAACGGGATAATAGAGACAAAGGTCAAGGCACTTCTAAAAACTAAGCCTCTAACAGAAATAAGGAGAGAAAAAAGTTTTGAAAGGCTCGATAAAGTTTCGCCCGCCTCAGGTGTGAAGATATCCGCCAAAAGACTTGAGGATGCGATGGCCGGATCACCGGTGAGAACAGCAAGTAATGAGACAGATGTCGAAACAGCAAGAAAAGAGATAAAAGAAGAAATGGAAAACTTAATCATAAAAACCGTTCCAAGAGGAGCTATAGTCAAGGCCGATTCACTTGGAAGTCTTGAAGCTGTTTCAAAAGTTTTCCAGGAGGAAAAAATACCTATCTCCAAGGCTGAAGTCGGAAAAATAACCAAGCAAGACTTGTTGGAACTCAAGGGTTGTGATGATGAGTTCAAAGTTGTTTTTGGTTTCAACACGACGGAGACAAAGTCCGCGAAGAAATATGGCAGGAAGGAGGGAGTGAAGACTATCACATCAGAGATCATATACGAATTAATAGACAGTTACAGGAAGTGGAGATACGAGGTAGAGCAGAAAAAGATTCAGGAAACTCTGAAAAAGATTGCAAGGCCTGGAAAATTCAGGATAATGCCTGAACATGTTTTCAGATCTTCAAAACCGGCAGTAGTAGGTGTTGAAGTTGTAGAAGGTGCTATTTCCCCAGGATCAAAATTTATGACTCTTAAAGGAGACACATTAGGAATCATCAAAGCGGTTCAGGAAGGAGGAGAATCAATTGATTTGGCAAAAAAAGGCGATGAAGTAGCAGTATCTCTAACAGATGTACAAGTCGGTCGTCAAGTAAAAGAAGGAGAAACCTATTACATTGATATAGGAAAAGAAGATCTCTATATGATCAGAGATTTAGAGGAACATGTTTCAAAGAACGAACTAAATGCATTGGAAGAGATAATAGAGATAAAGGATAAAAAAAATCCAAGATGGAAGATAGGTTGAGGAATTAGAAAATATTGCTTATATCTTTTCTCACGCCTTTTTCAGCGATTAGTATCATCGAATCTCCTTTCTTCAACCTTAATGTGTCCTTTGGTTCTACCACTTCATCATCACGCAATATTGAAACTATATCAACTTTTGCACCAGGGAATCGGCCCATATCGTTTATTTCATCTATCCTAAGGTTTTCAAAGACAGATTTTTCCGAAACAACCAATTCTATTATCTCTTTATCAGAACCCACGTTAGCTATCTTTCTCAACGATGGATGTTCTATTACAGACAAAAACTCCGAATATACAATATCCGTGTATTCCACAGTATTAACTTCCAACATGTTATATATATCTACATAGCTCTTGTCCTCAACCCTCGCGACTATTTTAGGCACACCGTACTTTTTGCCGATCATAGATATAACCATGTTCCTGTTGGGTTGACTGAGAGTCGATACAAGTACGTCAGCTCTTGAAACTCCGGCATCCACTAAAACAGAAAGATTAGTAGGAGAACCGTTTATAACTGTTGCGCCTGTATGGTAAATACTTTCGGCGTTAGATTCGTTCTCCTCTACAACCACCACATCATGGCTCTCCACAAGATCCTCTATAAGCCTTTTCGAGATGGTGTTAACTCCGGCGACTATCACATACATCCTATATCATTACTGAGAGACGCGACTTAAACAAGTTTTGGAAAAATCAAGAAAACCTCTTAAGAATCTCGACATTGAGAAAAACAAGTATAGGCAAAAGTTCCAGCCTTCCTGCAAGCATAACAAAACTCCATAATAATTTAATACCTGGTGGTAAAGCTATAAGAGTCTCTTGAGATATCAATAACGGCCCCATAGACGAAATGGATGATAAAATTCCCTGGATAGATTCTAATATACCTAGACCTGAAAACATCACCGTGATTAGACCTCCTATAAATATTAAGGCTAACCAGAGAAAAAATATGGCCACTATCCTGAACACAACATCGTTTTTTAGTTTTTCACCTCCCTCCGATACAAAGTTAAGTGCTGATCTAGGAAGGGTGAAGCTTTTGACCTCTCTCCACACTATTTTAAGAAGTATCCCTAAACGATACATTTTAATCCCTCCGGTGGTGGAACCAAGACATCCTCCAACAAACATAAGACCTATCAGTAGCATTTTAGACACCTCTGGAAAGCTTGAAAGACTTCTAAGTGTGAAACCTGAGGAACTGGCTACAGATACTGTGTGGAAAATAGAGTCTCCAGCTGCAGAAATTATTGAACCACCTTTGTTCAAAAAAATATCTAAGGATATGATCGCGAAAACAGCTAAAATTATCTTGAGGTAAAGTTTAAATTCAAAATCCTTCAAGAAAGCACCTATGTTACCTTTGGTCAATCCGTATAGCAAGAGGAAGTTTGTACCTCCAATAAACATGAAAATCACGAATACCGAGTTAACAAATACCGATTCAAATCCTCCAATACCGCCGATTGTATGTGCGTAACCTCCTGTAGGAAGGGTTGTAAGGGCGTAGTTTAGCGCTTCAAAGGGTTTAAGACCTCCTAAATAAAGTAGAGATATCTGTAATAGTGTGAAAACTATATATACGTACCACATAGATTTTATTGAGTTAAGAACTGAGGGCCTCATCTTTCCCGAATCTGTTTTGTCAGCCTCTGCAGTAGCCAAAGCTGTTGCTGCTCCACCCACTTTTACTATGACCGCTACAAAAAAAGTAAGTATTCCCAAACCTCCTATCCACTGTATAAAAGCTCTCCAAAACACTAAAGATTTAGGTGCATGTTCTATAGATCTTATGATAGACATACCTGTGGTAGTAAAACCACTCATAGATTCAAAAAAAGCGTTAACAAAACCCATCTCCAGCACATGCATGAATGGAATGCTTCCAATCGCTACAGCACATATCCAACCAATAACAGCAGCGAGCATTCCCTGAACAGCATCAGGTCTGCCGTTTTCACCAAAAATAAGAAACACTCCCGAGAGTATTGACACAAAAGCGGCTATTATAAAACCCTCCAGCAAGATGAAACTCTCACCAAAAAACAGGCCGACAGCGACAGGCAATAATAAAAGACCCGAAAAAACCCTTAGGAAAAGTCCAACATAGTAAGCTACTACCTTATCCAAGACGGATCACTCCTCGTACTCGACATCTTTTCCAAGAAGTTCAGAGTTAGGGATATAAACAAATCCTTCACCGTGTTTGATCTTAGTATATAGAGGGGTGACATGCACTATCTTGCCCTTCATCCCATCAACAGAAACCTTTTTACCTGCCAAAAAAGTTCCTGAGTGCTGCATGTATATCGATATGCCTAGATTCCTTAAAATATCTCTGAAACCTACAATAAACATCGACACAAATCCTATAAGTAGAGCCGCGGTCATCATGTAAACAATTATTGTATCAACCCCTAAAATAGCTAGTACTATTATGAAAACCGCGGAAACACCGAAAATCCTGATAAATCTGGCCAAGACAACATAAGAAGGAGTAGTGGGTTCAACATCATCTATAATGCTTAAAAGACCTTTCTGCCGGTAAAAACCGATAATAAGTTCTTCTATATGCGAGAAAAACACAAAACCCACGAAGAAAACAACAAATGCCAGCACCATGTTAGGTATATATCCAAGGATAGCCTGGAGATATCTCATGAAAGCTTCAATTCCTAGTATGTTAAAAATTCCTAAAAAGACTATGAGATATATAAAATATTTTAATAAACCACCGAAAAATTCCGAGAAAGAACCACTGAAACCTACCTTTCTCAAAAATTTCTGTATGTCAACCTTTACAGCTAATTCGTCTACACCCGACATCTTCATGAGCCTTGTCAACAGTTCAGAAACCACTTTGCCACCGACTATACCTACCACGAGCAGTATAAATATGGATATCAAGTCGACCTGTGAAAAACCTCCTAACTCAAAGAATGACATAAGTGCTTTCCATGCCTCGTCAAGGACCTCTCCTACAAAAGCCATAACAAAATAATAAGTTAAATCCATATAATAAACCAACGGGAAAAAAGTAATGATTTAAAAAGTTTGTAAAGGAAACAATTGAATGCTCCGG
>JALDAH010000037.1 GCA_022729275.1 Candidatus Nanoanaerosalina archaeon | reverse complement strand
TCCCTGATTATCTTATGGGATTCAAAGTGGTCGTTGTGCCCGGAGTATATCAGAACCATTTCAGGTTTTTCCATATTGATGCTCTTGTTTAAGCTTTTGACAATTGATGTGGAACGAGCACCACTTTTTGCTAGGTTATATACTTTTATACTCTGATTATTTTCCTGTTCAAAAATGTTTTCGAGATGAAGAGGTATATATTTCTTTTCGCAGAAAGGTGTGACCATAGAGGAACCACTAAAAACATATATATGATCTGAAGCATTACTATCAATCTTGAATTTTTCCCTAAAACATTTTCTTTCTATCTCAATAAACTTTTCATTATTTGAATTCAAATTGTCAAAGTAATGGCCACTCTCATTATATCTAAGACCTCTGAAACTCTTGTTTAGTTCCTCTAGGTCAATATTATTGATACTATTAGAACTTGAAACAAACTGAATTATAGGGATGATGGTCAAGGACCATAAAAGTAAGATGAGGACTATAAAAATTTTTTTCCATGGTTGTGAGATTTTATCCATACTTTTAATTATAACTAATTCGAATTTAATAATAGGTGTAAAAAAATATGGTAACTCCTTTGATATATATTTTGGTGGTTTTTCTAATAATCCTAGTGGTTAAAGCAATTGTTATAAACCAGGAATATGAGAGAGCTATTGTTTTTAGGCTTGGATCATTTGAAAGAGTTCTTGGACCAGGTTTACAGTTCGTTATACCTTTCATAGAGTGGATCAAAAAGGTGGATTACAGGGTAAAGACCGTGAATGTACAGCCTCAGAAGGTTTTGACAAGGGATAACGTTACGGTAACGGTCGATGCCATAATATTTTACAAGGTGAAGAGAGATCACGAGAAATTGAAGGATACAATTTTAGAGGTAGAGGATTTCAATGAAGTGACCGTTAACTACGGAAAGACCATGTTGAGAGCTGAGATAGGAAAGGTAGAGCTTGATGACCTTTTATCGAAGAGAGATGAGATCGCTGAGGAACTTAGATCGGATCTTGATGAATCCACGGACGAGTTTGGTGTAACTATCAGGGATGTCGAGATTAGGGATGTTTCGATACCTGACTCAATGGAAAGGGCTATGGCTGCAGAAGCTGAGGCAGAGAGAGAAAGAAGAGCAAGGATAACTAAAGCACGGGGAGAACTTCAGGCAGCTGCCAGGACCAGGATGGCATCTGAGATTCTTGGAACAGAAGGTTACAAACTTAGAACTCTGCAGACAATTGACAATGTAGCTATAGAGAATTCGACAATAGTCACAATTCCAGCGGAACTTATGCCGAAGGCAGAAGGGGAGGATATTCATCATGGGCATGTGAAAGAGATTCTTGATAAGTTAAAGGATTCTCTTGACATCGAAAAGATGCTTGGTGACTCGTTATCTGATTCTGAAGGGATTTAAAGCTCTTCTTAACTATTTTTTTATTCCATAAAGCTTATTTATAGGTTCATCCACGAACTTTTTGTATATCTCGTCCATTTTTTCGTTGTATTTGATGTTCCTAACGTTTTGATATGCAGAATAGGAGTGTATAACTGTGCTTGTTGCTAAACCTATCATACCTCCCTTGCGTATCCCTTCAGCAACATCTCCTGAAACGAATCCTGCTATGCTGCCCATTATGATTCCTAATGAAAAAGTGTTTAGCGCATATGCCGAGAATTTTTCCGATTTATCGCTTTCTTTTAGAATATGGTCTTTTATGTCTTGATAGGCCTCTTTGAAGTTATCTATTTTTTCTTTTGAGATGTATTCTATATCCCAATCGGTATCGATTTCCTTTATTTCTTTTAATGTTTTCGATTCTAATATATTGGATATATATGTTTCTGCCTCATATTTGTCCTCGAAAGATGGATACTTTTTAATAGTGATTTCCTCTTGATTTTTTCTGCCTATACCTTCTTCTTTGAACATGTGGTCCAATCCCTTTTGATAACTAAGAAGTGATTAACATTGTTAAAGCTTTGTATTTATGTCCACAGCCCAAGAAAAAGAAATAATCTCTGGCGTAAAAACGCCTTTTTTATCCTTATTTCAAGGTAAGCTTTGTTCCTCTTCCTTTCTCTAAAAACTCAAGCTTTCCTTCCTTGGCAAGCCAACCTATGGCCATGTAAACCTTTGTATTGCTTCCTTCAACTTCTTTTGTTACCTTTGTTATCGAGGGTTTGCCCCCTTTTTCAAGATATCGATAAACCTTACCAGCAAGGTGTCCTATTGTGTCCTGCATGGTTTCATTTATTGTTATACTCGTTAAAAAGTGTTTCTATACCGCCAGATATAACACTGTTATATCATTTTCGATTTAGATACTCCTCTTTCGAATAAACAAGTTCGTGACTTCTTTTTTTCAACCATTCATAACCTTCTCTGTAATCAGGATAAATCCTCTCTAATTCCTCCCAGAATTGTCTGTCATGTTTCCTGTGTTTCAAATGAGTTAACTCATGAGCCACCACATAATCCAAGACTTTCTTAGGTCCCAGGCATATCCTCCAGTTAAAAGAAAGATTATCTCTTGAGGAACAGCTTCCCCATTTGGTCTTCTGATTCCTGATAAATATCTTGTTGTAGTTTCCTTCAATTTTCTTGGAAAATTGTTTCACTTGCTCCTTTATCTCTCTTTTTGCCTCTTTTTTCAATAAATCTCTGACTTTATCCTTGATGGATTTTTCTCCGATGTATCTTTTCGCTATGAGGATATATTTCTGTTTCAATTCATGACTGTTACCATCTATGATCCTAATCTCCCTATTTTTTCCAAGAAAAGGTATGGTCTCTCCATCTTCGAACACCCTTTCAGGCAATCTATCGAGGTGTTTATCGTATTCTCTCTTTTTACTCAAAATCCAATCCAGATTTTCATCCAAAAATCTTTCAGGATCTAAAACACTTTTTTCAGGTATCACAACCCTTACAACGCCTACACCCACATCTATACGGGCATTTTTCGCTTTTTCACTTTTTCTTAACTCGTAATCAAGACACAGACCTGATTTCTCAAACTTTGGCATATAGAAAATATTTTTTATTCCACCATTTTATACCCTGATGATTTCTCCTGAATAAAAAAAAGAGAAGTATCACTTCAGAATATTTTTTGCAACATCTTCTGCAGGAGGTATGGTGTCGATTTTTTTCAATTCTTCATCGGTGAACCACCCTATATCAGAGATCTTTTGGTCACTAAGATCTTTTTCTCCTCCTTCAAGACGACATAGGTACACAGTAATCAAGACATGTATCCTCTTTTTTTCATATTCAAGTAGGTAGCTGAAGACATCTCTGAAAAGTTCCGGGTTCGAAACCTCATAACCTGTCTCCTCATTGACCTCTCTAACAGCAGTTTCTTCGGGATTCTCACCGAAATCTATTCTGCCACCCGGCAACTCCCATCTACCATGGAGTTTTTCATCACCTTCACTTTTTCTCCTAACAAGAAGCAATTCTTTTTCTTCTTCTTTTATCACTGCTCCATTAGATACAAGAAAACGCATTTCTTTTCTGAATGCTTCCTTCATTTCTTATCACTCAACCATGTTTTTTCCCTGTATGGATGTGTAGCCCTTTCTCCGTATCAAATTTTTCTCCACACTTCTCACATTCAAACTTTTCCCTCTCATGAATTCTTCCTATGTGGATATAGAGATCTTTATCGGTTTCAAAAAGTTTATCACATTTTTCACATTTATATTTCTCATCTAAACCATTATTACTCCCTGTTTTATCTTTGTGTTTGGACTGAACAATGATCTTCTTGATTTTTTCCGGTTCACTAACACCTCTGAATGTTACAGGAACTCCTGAAGCTGTTTTGATCTTCAAATCTCCTATGTTGAATATTCTCTCCATCAGATTTTGATCCACTACAGCGCCTGTTATTAGATCAAAGGTTGCCTGACTGGATTTCTTTGATAGAAACTTAAACTCCCTGATAACTCTATGGTTGGTCACATAAAAATGGTGGCCTTTCCTGTGAAGCTCTGTTATTATGAAAATGAGTATACCAAATATGAATACTGCGGTCAGAACACCCAAAATGTAATAACCCAGATATCTGAATGGACTTGGCTGAAAATAAATCTTTATCTTTTCACCTTCTTCAAGGCCTCCTTCGGGTTTTCTCTCAGGGATGTTATCGACCTGTAAAAGATATGAAGAGATAATCTATTAAAATGTTGTCTAATCACTGTACTCACTGTAAAACATAACCTCGGTGTTACCTGATCTGATAGCTTCTTTGATACTTTCAACGTCTTTTTCACACGTCAAAACCGTTTTCCAAGAAGAGATATTTTTCCTTGAATGCATGTCAGAATTAGCTACATAGTTCAATCCTTCCATACCAACATGTGAGAAATAATCGTCACGGTTACCGATTTCCCAGGCATCGAATAATCCTCTGAACTTTTCAAGACGGTCCCAGAGGTAAGTGTTACCCTCATGTCTGCTTGAGGTTTTTCCATTAACAGGGTGAGGTGCTATGGCAATACCTCCCTGTTTTTTTATCTTTTCAACTATCGGTTCAACTTCCTGATCTGGATCAATAAACTCTGTAACGTCAAGACCCAATATATGAAAACCTCTTGTATTGGCTGTAAACTCTATTCCCGGGATTACAAGCAGTCCATACTTCTCCATTGCTAGTTCCTTGCACCTTTCTATCTCACTGTAGTAATCATTAAGTTCTTCCCTGAGAAGGCTTTTCCTGTACTTTTTATCGATATTTTTGTTCTTCAAACTCTCACTGTCCAGAAAATGATCTGTTATCGCTATAACATCGAAACCGTTTTTTCCGTAGATATCCACGACTTCTTCTATACTGAGTTCTCCATCACTTTTTCTTGTATGTATGTGGAGATCACATAGCAGTTTTTTTGACATAATCATTTTTTTGAAAGCAGACCACTAAAACTGTTTTGGTTCAGTCTTCATGTTCTCTCAACTCATCAATCTTTTTCTCAAGTTTGTCTCTTATGACCTCGTTGAGGTCTCTGCTCAGACGGAAGTAATGGTTAACAGTTAATAACTTAGTCCTGAAACCCGAGATCTTCTGGTTTTCTTCTACTCTTCGGTTAAGCTCCACTGTGGCATCGTGGTACAGGTGTTTGAACGTGGCTATCTTCGGTGAAATATAGTTCTGGTTGAACTCCAGCACCGCTTTTCTGGTCTTGTAAGCGATATCCAGTGAGTTAACCATGTCGACAAGGAAAACACCGTAAACCATCCCCAGGAAAAAAACCCCTACAGAGGATATATCAAGGTTTTTTAGGATGTACTGGAAGAAGGGGAACAGATGATACTTGAACAACCCTGCAAGTATCAGCCAGTAAACAAGAAATCTGAGACAAACGTGTCCATCTATGTTGAACCTTCTATCAGAGTAGTCCCAGAGTCTTATACGGAAGAATCTCTGAAATAAGAAACCTGTGATGTATTCCATGATACCTATAGTCAATAAGAACAAAGCTGCACTTCCTATGACTGTTAAATCATTGGAATAAACTGTGAGTATATATGTGATGAATCCTCCAAAACCGTATATCGGTAGGTATGGTCCTTTGAGAAATCCAGGGTTTAACAGGTGACCTGTTTCAAGGGACCTGTATATTAATTCGATT
This sequence comes from Candidatus Nanoanaerosalina archaeon, assembly GCA_022729275.1. Lineage (GTDB taxonomy): Archaea > Nanohalarchaeota > Nanosalinia > Nanosalinales > Nanoanaerosalinaceae > Nanoanaerosalina. Next base: position 2,128 of record JALDAH010000037.1, on the reverse strand, counting down.
ATCCATCCAAGGGACGCAAAAATAATGTATGTTAGTAAAAGATTTCCTATATCCATTTTTAAAACACTTTATCTGAAAAAATTTAACCGGAAGGTTAAAAACCAAATTAAAGCCTTAGATCTCTTCTAAAAGCCTTTCTTTTTTCTCTTTAAATTCTTTTTTGGTCAACTTTCCTTTATCATAGAGCTCAGAAAGTTTTTCCAGTTTCTGAGTCGCTGTTTCTCCTTGCTCCTCCATCTTCTTTTTCTCCGATTCAAGAGTTCTCAGAACACTGGTTATCCTGGGACCGCTACCCTCAGGTATCATCAACTTTTTACTACTGCCTGACTTCAAGTTTAGAACAAGAAGGTCGTAACCTCTCCTTTCCTCAACATTTATTTCATCTATAGAATGAAAAGGATAGTCCTTGAATATTTCTGATTCTCCAACCATCCTGAAATTACCCCTCCTGACGAATAAAAGTCTGTGTCCGGTTAGAACAGTATAGTTGTGACCTCTTTTTTTATCTACAGGTACCCAAGCTATCAGCCTTAATGTTTCTGTACCTGAAAGTTTTTCCTTCAGTTCTTCAATTATCTCGGTAAAATCTCCGTCTTCAGGAATCTTCTCGATGTGTCTGACAGCCACCACCCATAAGAAAATAAATAAAATATTCTATATAAAAAGTTAATCCAGATGATGTCAAGTAAAAACTCCCTTGAGAATTTTTTGTATATCACAGTAGGCATATTATTATTTGTATTTGCTATAGAGCTGTTGACAAGTTCTGCTGGAGGTATGGTTCCAGAAATCAAGGATTTACTTGTTTTAATAGATAATTCTTTCAATGCACTTGGCTTGGGTTGGATAGCTTCCTATGTCATGCTTTCTGGTTATCCTGTGACGGTTTTCGGTTTGACATTATTTGACTCCGGTATAATCAATGGATTAATGACTTTTTTCATTATAAATGGTTCTAGATTGGGAGCTTCTCTGATAATAATTATTATAGGGCTTGTAGAGGCTTTAAAGAACAAAAATATAGACATGGTGGACAGTACATCCTTAGGTTTTCTGTCGTTGATGATAACATATATGATAGTGTTACCAGCAATAATAATAGGTCTGATTATCGTTAGACTTGGTATATTCACTGTCAGCTTTGAGATAGGTTTTCTTTCAATCATAGATGTTATTTATAGCCCTGTAGTCAATCCGGTCTTGAGCTTTCTTGGACCATTTAAAGGATTAATACTGGCTATTTTGTCGCTTTACCTTGCGCTTTCAATCTTTGAAAAACCCTTTCACAGGATAAAGATTGAGAACTTTAAATCATCTTGGATAAACTTTTTGATGGAACACAAGATTTATTCTTTTCTTTTTGGAGCTGTCCTGACATTTTTCTCTCAATCCGTTGCTCTATCCATAGGTCTCATAGTTCCATTGTACAACAGAGGATTTTTACAGCGGCGAAACCTGATTCCATATATCATGGGTGCATGTGTGACCACTTTCGGAGGTACACTCGCAGTTGCTTTTCTTATAGGTAATCATTCCGCAGTTAATATAACACTTGCTGTTATACTGGCGAATTTCTTGGTTTGTATGTTCTACATGGCTTTCTACGATAGTTTCTATGAATATATTTCAAGCCTTGTGAATTTTTTCCTGATGGATGAATGGAGACTGCTTATACTGGTAATCTCCATGTTTTTGATACCTTTTATGATGATCTTTATTTCCTTTTAATAATTTGACACTCTAAATTATTTCTTCAACCCATTTAATTATCTCATCTGTTTCCATGACACCTGAGAAACTATTTTTTTTCTTTCCATCCAAAAATAAGATCACATGAGGTATACTTTTTATTTCAAACTTTTCAGATACTTCAGGTAACTCGTCTATGTTCACCTTAAAGAAATCAACAGAGTCCATCTTTTCGCCGCACTTCTCTATTTTGGGTCCGAGTTTTTTACATGGGAGACACCATTCAGCCCAAAAATCCACTATTACAGGTTTTTCTCGGGATTTTTTTAAAACCTTTTTTTCAAAATCTTCCTCATTCTTTATCTCTTCCATAAATATTCACCTCACAAAAACGGCAAAAAATACTGCAGGTAGTAGTAAGCCAAGAAAAACATTATTA
>JALDAH010000013.1 GCA_022729275.1 Candidatus Nanoanaerosalina archaeon | reverse complement strand
TTTGCTGGCTTCTTCATCGGTAAGTCCGTCCTCTGAAGTATTCAGTTTTTCAAGGGTTTCCTGAATGGACATGCTGTGCCAGGTCATTGGATTAAAGTTGTTGATGCTGGTTTAAAACGTATGACCTTCACGGAGAAATCTATAATCAAACCTGTAAAAAAACTGAAAGGTTTAAAAAATTAGGATAATCCAAAAAATCTTGGTCTCAGTTAATCTTGTTGTAATAGTTTTTTGAAGTATTTTCTAAAAAAAAGAGGAAAATCAAACGCTTTTATTATCAAAAAAAAATTGTCCTCGATAAAGGGAATTGTCCTATTTTTCTATAGATGCATCGGTCGAAAAATACAGGAATCTTCTAGTTGTTGTAGGCATCATATATATTATAGATGTAAAGTACGGGGCCCAAAAAGAAAGGTAAACCTGAAGACAGTGTTCTGCTTGCTATAACCCCTCCTATAAGCAAGAAAGGGAAAAAGACAAATATTGCCATGAAAAATAGTCCTTTCAATATATCTCCCTTAACCAGCTGTCCCAAACCAGGTACAAAAATGGACAGGATAGCCGGAACACCATGTTTCTCAGACATGATTTATAAAGAGAATCTTAACTTTAAAAAACAGTTACAGGTATTTTGGATAAGAACTCAGAACCATGTTGAGGGGATTGAAATGCAAAAAAAAAGCCCCGACCGGGATTTGAACCCGGGGCCTGCCGATACCTTGGATCTCTCCGATTCTATATCATCGCCCATACGGAAAAAAACTAAAGGGCTCATCATATCGGGTAATGATGCTCAAAAACAGTCTACAGGACTTTTGGAAAGTCTGTAGTGCTGAACTTACAAGTCGGCCGCTATACCAGACTAAGCCATCGGGGCTTCAATACAAACCTTAATTTTGGTCTGGAATGGGTCGGGGAGGATTCGAACCTCCGATCTTCGCCTTGTAAGGGCGACGTCATAACCAACTAGACCACCGACCCAATACCTCTGCAACAACCACTAATTCGAAAAAAAGGTTTTTATATCATACCATTCCAGCCTGAAAACCTCTTATAAAACCTTAAAATTGATAGAACACCTTAAAATCCAAAAATATCTAACTATTTAAAAAGTTCCCGGAGAATTCTTTGGAAAGATGGAGATGAAAGTTGAGATAATACCTTCAACAGAGAAAAAGGAGTTGTTGGAGAAAAGGATTAGAGAAAAAACGGGTGAAAACCCTGATAACAGAAGTTCCCTGATCTACGATGTGGAAGAATATGAAATCCCAAAACTAGTGGACAAAATGGGTTTCATCCCGGGAATAAAGGAAATATTGGTGTTTGTCGAGTCCAAAAATGAAGCCGAAGCGATTTCTGAAAAAATCGAAGGGATGTTCGAAGGAAAGAAATGTTTCGAAGTCTCAAGGAAAGATGTCCAGGATTTACTAGAAGAATCGGATAAACACGACTCGGAGGCGGAAAAAGTCGATTTAAATCTTCAAGAGGGTGAAAACGGAAAAATAAAGATTTTCTCACGGAAATTTGAAGGTGTTGGCGGCGAACCCATTGGTTATGACGACACAGTAGTTCTCAGATTAGAGGACCGTATAGACGCTCTTGCAGGCGTCCTGTTATCCATAAAAGGTAAAAACGTTGTGCCAGTCTATACAGGGAAAGATCCTGGTTCGGTGAGGGAGGGTATGGAGACGATCAAGGAGTACAATCCAAGGTCCAAACTTGTGGTGTTCCGAGATGAAAAAGTGGATGAAGCTTTAAGGAAAACATCAGATCTCTATGATACCAAAAAAATTGCTAAAGGATCCATAGAGAAACTTGATAACGATATAGTGAATCCTGTTGATGAGGAAACTGAAGAAGAGGCTCTCAAGAGTTACTGGGACTACAAGAGACATAAAGTCGGATAATACTTCTAAGTGTGGAAAGGACAATATTTTTATTCAAGGGTTTGTAAGAATTTTTTATGGAAGACATAGACTACGACAAAATAGAATACGCTACAAACAGAAAACTACCTGACGATGATGGAGAAATGACAGGATGGATCAAGATGTTTTCCTACGACAATGAAAACTTCAAGTACACCATGAAATGTCCTTACTGCGGAGAAGAACAGGAAGGAGAGAAAGAGATGCCTAATAGACCCTACTACATTAAATGTTCAGAATGTGAGACATCTTCACTCATAAGAAAGCTCAAAGGATCAGGTAACAAGGTAAAAGGACCTGGATAACGTTTTATTCGTATATTATGTTGTCGAAGTCGAATGAATTATCACATATGCTCTCCAGTTTTTCCACCACTTTTTCCTCGAGCTGTGGTTCCATTGCTATGATGATAAACTTGGCCCCGAACTTTTTCGCTTTTTCTGCCATCTTGTTCACAAAGTTGCCTATAGGTCTTAGGTCGCCATAGAGAAGATAAGAAGTGAATGAATCAAGTAAAACAAAGTCTATGTCTTCTTTCTGATAAAAATTGGAGAACGCAAGGTTTATGTCGTTGTATGCTGTTGGCGAATCGATGAATTTGGTTCTCTCTAACTCTTCATCCGTGTTTCTCATCTTAGATACTACATCTATGAAACATAGTCTCCTGGTGTCTATATCTCTGTAATCTAACTCATTTTTCAGGGTTGAGAAGTCCCTGTCAGCATTGAAAAAAATACCTTCCAGACCATTATCCTGCAACTTTTTTGTCATGCAGTCGGCCACATCCCTGAAATCATTGTAGTCAACGAGCACAAGAAACACATCTCCATCAAGGTCTGAAACAGAAAAATCTTCCATATCCATAACAGAAGGTGAGTTATCCGAGATATAAAAAAATTATCAAAACTATTTGATATATGGGAATTTTCAAGGTCCTCAAAAATTCTCTCAAACTCTTGAGGAACAGACCCAAAATATTCCTCCCTAAGATACTGGAGAACCTAGTTTTCAGTTTTCTCTGGCTTTACCTGGCTAATCTACTGGTTAACCCTTTAGAAACAACTTTTTCAGAGGTTTGGCCACTTTTAGTCGTATGGGCTCTGTTGACACCGGTCCATATCTGGATTTTCAATTCATACATCATGATGGTTCAACTCTGGGATAAAAACGATTTCTGCATGAAGAAGGCGTTCAAACAAGGTTTTTTCAAGATACCGCACTCTCTGGGTTCGATGATCATCACCATCTCACTTGCCATAGGAGTATCCTTACCCGGTTTCTTCTTTTTCCAGCAGGGTATAGCTAAAGATTCTCTAGCATTTATATATCTGGGAACCGGATGGTTACTTGCCACACTGTTCTCTGTGTTTGTTATCTCGTACTTAGCTCCTACATCAGTTATAATTGGAGAAAAAAACTTTAAACAAAATCTTAAGGATGGTTTCAAAGCTTCAAACCAGCTTAAAGGTATAATAGCTGTTCTTACAGTTATCACTTTCAGTCTTTTAATCGTGACTATAATGCTAGAAGGGGTTTTTAGGAGCATAGGAATTGCCGGGTACTTTGTTTTCAGGATCATATATGCTATAATAAACGTTTACGTCCTGATAATCAATCCTTCGCTTCTTTTATCTGCAAAGAAAGCTGATCTGGATGGAGTGAACTTAAATTTAAATGACTTGTAGTTAATTAATTTCTGTGAAATTTAAAAGAGAAAAAGATATATCCGACGAAAAACTCTCCAGGATGAATCCGAGAGAAAGGCGTAAATATCTGGAGGCACGGGTGTATCGAAAACACAGAGAGTTATCTCCCTCAAAAAAAGACATAAAGAAATCTTTTTTCGGTTCAACCCCTCCAACGATTTTTGTGGGAAGGTACGGTTATCCAAAGGTAAATGCAGGAATACTCTCACCTGTGGAAAAAAGGAAGGATGCCGAAAAATACGATTCGCCTGTCAAGTGGTATAAAGAACAAAGCAGAATAGAAGAAGTTCTTGGACTAAGATCCAACCTTGTCAATTCAAGAGAAAAAGTGAAAGTTGAGGAAACCAAAAAATTTTCAGACTATGCGAAGGAGATAGCGATGGCCAAAAAACCCGTTGACCTTGAGATAGATCTCAAGAAAAAACCGAAGTTCCACCTCAACTTCTCAAAAGGAACTACACCTTTCGGGCCATCGGAAAACATAGAGAAAATAAAACTAGCTGAGAACCCTTCAACTTCAAGGGCGGTCGAGAAAACCGTTGATGACGATGATTGGAAAGCTGAAGATGCTGCTAATTATCTTTACAGTAAAGGTATAGACACATACGGTATTCAAAGGATACTTTCAGCGGGGCTTCTTGGAAAAGAGGAGAACAGAAGGATGGTGCCCACGAGGTGGTCTATAACCGCTGTGGATGACATGGTATCCAAGAAGATACGAGACGACATAAAAGACTTTCAGGAAATAGGTGAAACACGATACTTTTACAACAGCTATAACGGAAACCACTTTCATATCATTATAACGCCCGGGAAGTGGGAGTACGAACTGGTGGAGATCAAGGGCAGCGGCTCTGTCTGGAATCCCGGAAAGAAAGCCTTCATAAACTCCAACTATGAGAATTTCAATGGAAGAAAAAGTTATGCCAAGGAAACTGCGGGAGCATATTACGCCACCAGGCTGGGTGTGGCCGAGTACTTGAACAGAATAAAAAGACAGTCCAAGGTGCTTGTAATCAGAGAGGTCACTGACAAATACTGGGCGCCACTAGGTGTCTGGGTGATAAGAGAAACCGTTCAGGATGCTTTCAATGAACACGAAAAATTCGAAAGCTTTAGTAAAGCTTCAGAAAAAGTACTTGAAAAGATCTTATTAGAGACGAGATTAGTCAGGTCACGCTCCAAGATGTTAAGAGGTACCCAGCGATCACTGGAAAAATTTGGTTGAGAAATCTAAAGAGTCCTCTTAACCTTCTTGACCGCTTTCTTCATCTCTACTAACACAAGACCCATATTGACATCAGCATCTGTAAGGACAGTGAGTATTCCTTCATCTCCTGCACCCGTCGATATCAACTTTCCATGATCTGATTCAACAGTTACCTGTTTAACATCTCCTATGGAAAGAGTATCAGAAGCTGTTTCTCCAGAACCAACTGTAGAAGCGGTCATAGCTGCTAGTTGGTCGGCTTCAATGTCTTGCGGCAGGTTTGAAACGATCAACAAACCGTCCCTTCTAACCACCGCAGCACCCTTAACATTTTTGATGTCTTTTATGTTGTCCAGTGGTTCCTTCAATTTCTCTTCTTTACTTTTCATCCGTACACCTTGATATAAACATTTGATATTGATAAAGTTTTTCGATACATAAACCTTCTCAGGTATAATACCACGAATGTTGGCTCAAAATCTTATTAAATAATTTGTCGATAGCCTCATCCATGTTTTCACCATGCAGTGCATCCACACCTATGGTTTCTATGCCAAGTTCCTCCTCAATTGTCTCAGGAGGAAGAGCCTCTTCCTTGTTCTGGAAGTTAGCTAAAACAATAGTAGGTACATCCTTGTCCTCAAGACTGTCATGCATATCCTTCAATCTATCGTACCTCGGATTCCTGGAATCAACAACCAGAAATGAACCGAATATAGATTTTCCAAGGAAATCCATGGCCCAGTCAAACCTTTCCTGTCCAGGAGTCCCAAAAACATCTGTCTTGATACCTCTTTTCTTGACACTTCCATGATCAAGTGAAACAGTGGTACCAAGCCTGTCAACAGAAACAGAGGACTCCGACATGGTCCTGACAGCAGTTGATTTTCCTGCATTGTATGGACCTGTCACCAGTATCTTCGGTATATAGGTGACCAGTCCCCTGGGAGTTATGTCAAAGGGAATCTTGTCCTCGACCTCAGGTTTTATAACATCAGCATATTTGAGAGTAATTCCTTTCCTCTCTATACCCTTTAGATGGATAACATAATCAAACATATCTTTAAGTCTGTCCAGGTTGTCTCCATTTTCCTCTCCGAAACCCAGATTGGGGAAAAGATAGTATCCAACAGTATTAGTCCTTTCAAGACTTCCCTTAACACCTTCAAGAAATTCTTCTAGTGCATCCCAATGTCCGACCCATGAATCAACAGAATCAAGTATAAATGAGCTTCCCCATCCTTCCATATCGCTAATAGCTTCATTAACAACTTCCATAGACTCTTGGATGTATTTTTTCTTATCTTCTGTTAATTTAGATTCTATAACGTATTCAGAATCTGATTTCTTTTCTATAGTTGATGAAAAACCATCGATAAACGCTACATTTTCCTCTTTGCCATCGTGACCTGCAATACCTTTTCTGGCATACACCGGCAGTTTATTGTTTATGAAGTATATTATATTATCATCCTCTCCCAGACGGTAATTGATCAATGAAGAACCGAATTTCATCTTATTAACAACCAGATCTGCAAGAATAAGTACATTGGAGCCATCCTCAACTCCTCCATCGAGAACTTCGTTCAATCTTTCAAGAGGAAGTGAAATCTTCGACATATTTCTTTATTCCTCACATTGGTATAAAAATGTTAACTAAACCTGAAAAAATAAGTTAAAAACAGTTTAAAAGAGTGACTTGAACATAGGAAACAGTTATTAAAATCCGGAACCACCTCTAAAAAAGTGTTGGAAATGGAAAATTTCTTTCCCTTCAAAAAACTAAGAGACAAACAGAAAAGTCTCAAAGAAGACGTTGAAAAAGCTCTTAAAGAAGGAAAAAATTTGTTGGTCCATGCACCAACCGGTCTCGGAAAGACAGCTGCCACCATAGCACCAGCACTTTCATATGCTCTTAGCAACAATAAAACCGTTTTCTTCCTCACACCAAGACATTCACAACATGAGATAGCTATTGAAACCCTGAAAAAAATAAGTGATAAACACAGCGTAGATTTCAAAGTGGCAGATATAATAGGGAAAAAATGGATGTGCGAGGGAGGATCAAAGGTTTTTGTCGAGGAGGAGCAGCCTGACTGTCCCAGACACGACAATACTTACAAGAAAAACCATGAACTAACAGATATAGCCAGAAAAAAGTTAAGAGAGGTAAGTAAAGAAGTATTAAGAGCAAGTGAATTAAAAGACAGGTGTAAAAAGGTCTGTCCCTATGAGATATCGATGCATCTTGCCGCCATATCCGATATAATAATAGGTGATTACTACTATATTTTCCACCCCGGAGTCAGAGAAGTTGTTTTTTCTAAATCAGGTCTCAAACTTGATGACTGCATAGTGATCGTTGATGAGGGACACAATCTGGCTGATAGAACAAGAAATCTGAACTCTGCCACTTTAACAGTTAATGTAGTGGACAAGGCATCAAAAGAAGCTTCAATACATGGTTATCATTCTGTGGAGGGTAAGCTTGACGAGACAAAACAGGTTCTGCGTCAGCTTTCAGTCAAAGAACTGGGAATGAAGAAAGAAGTGGAGATAGGTAAAAAACATTTCATACAAAAGATAGAGAACATAACGGACTACAAAGACTTCATGGGAGATCTAAAAACAGTAGCTAAAGACGTCCTTAAAGAAGAAGATGAAAGTTCAGCTGAAAAAGTCATGTCCTTCCTGGAAAAATGGAGGGGTCCTGACAAAGGTTTCGCCAGGATACTGTCAAGAAGAACTACTTCTTCAAACAAAGAAATAATCAGACTGGGATATAAGTGTTTGGATCCTCAGTATTCGACTTCAGAACCTATAAACAGCAGTCATTCCTCCATAATAATGTCAGGAACCCTTAAACCTCTGAAGATGTACAGGGAAATATACGGTATGGAAAAAGATGATACATACAACAAATCTTTCGAGTCACCTTTCCCAAAGAAAAACAAACTCAACTTGATAGTGGACAAGGTCACAACGAGATACAAAGAGAGGAACAAGAAACAGTTCCAGAAGATTGCATGGTATATACTGAAAAGTGTTGAAGAGGTTAAAGGGAACACAGGTGTGTTTTTTCCTTCATATGATTTCAGAGACAATATTTATGAAAAACTTGAGGACAGGATGGACAGACCAATGTTTAAAGAAGAAAGGAGTATGGACAAGAGAGAAAAGAAAAAATTTCTAGACAAGTTCGGGGAAAAAACAAGCAGTGGAGCAGTTCTATTCGGTGTGATAGGCGGGAGTTTTGGTGAAGGTGTAGACTACCCCGGAGATCTCATGACAGCTGTTTTTGTTGTTGGTGTACCCCTTCAAAGACCTGGCCTAGAAGTTGAGAAACTGATCGAGTTCTATGAGGAAAAGTTCGGTAATGGATGGGACTATGCATACAATTTCCCAGCGATAAACAGAGCTCTACAGGCAGCCGGGAGATGTATCAGATCTAAAGAAGACCGTGGAGTTGTCATGTTTCTTGACAAAAGGTATTCATGGTCAAAATATAAGAATGCACTTAATTCAGAGTCTTACGTTATCACTTCAGCCCCTTGGAAGGACATAGAAGACTTTTTCAGGTGAATCATTTTTATCCAGAAAAATCTATTTTTCGATAGAATTAAAAGTTAGGAAAACCAATAAATAATAGTTGCAGCCTCCGTAAAAGGTGAAAATTTATGAAATCTCTTAAAGATATTACCGCAAAGGAAATAATGAACAAGGACTTCGTTTCAGCCTCTTCCGAAGAAAAACTGTCCAAAATAAAGAGTTATATGGATAAACAGAGGTTCATTGAAATACCTCTTGAAGAGGACGGCAAGTTCAAGGGCATGATTAGCTATCAGGAGATAAACAGAAACATAGAGAAGGATCCGACAAAGATAAAAGCGAAAACACTTGCACACCAGCCACCTCAGATAACAAAAAACGACAACATGATAGAACTGGCAGAAGTTATGAGGGACTCGGGAAAACACACTTTGGTACATCTCCAGGGTAATAGACTGATAGGTATAATAAGTAAAAAAGATATAGTTGAACCCGTCAAGAACAGTGTGAAGGAATTCCACAACCTGAGAGTCAAAGATCTTATGGACAATGATGTAATAAGGATAAAAGAAGCAGAGAAATTCAGAAAAGCAGAGAAATTTATGGAAGAAAAGAACAAATCCAGGGTTCCTGTGGTTGATAACAAAGATCGTATAATGGGTATGATAACGACCATGGATCTTGTAAGGACTATGGTGCCCCAGCAACAGATGAGATATGGAGATAGAAAAGGACATAAAGAAAGCATGTCTGACATACCTGCCAGAGAGATCATGAGCACAAATATGACACTAATAAAAGATGAAAAACTCTCAATAGCCAAAGCCGTCAAAAAAATGAAACAGCAAAAAACAAGTGAAGTAATAGTCATAGATGATAAAGAGAAACCTATAGGCCTTCTTACAGCCGATGATCTCATAGATTACATGGCAACTTTTAAGGAATCGGAAGAACTCATGGTTAACCTTGTAGGTGTTTCGCAGGAAGGACAGAAAAAGATGATATATGAGAAGATAGAACAAGCACTTGAAGGAAAAATATCAAAGATACTCAATAGACCGAGAGAACTAAAGATACACGTCAAGCACTTCCAAAAGGATGGTAGGAGAAAGAAGTACTCCATTAACTTGAGGCTTTACTCCGAACTTGGCACTACCATAATACAGAAAGAAGGTTGGGAGCTATTGGATGTGATGGACACCGTCATCAACAGTCTGAAAGATAAACTAACAACTCAGAAGGAAAAAAGAAGGGACAGAATAAGAGAACAGTGGAAAAGAGGTAAATATAACCGTTAATCACTCAATAAAGTCAGGGAGTGTTTCAAGGAGGAAATCAACAACTTCCTCATCTTTTGGTATAGAAATATTGTTTCTATACCTCTTACCTCCTTTATCATCGAAGAATCCTTTTTCTATGACTATTATTTCTTCCTCTCCTTCTTCGGATACAACTTTCTTCTTATCTATCTCTATAAAATCATTTTCTCCAAATCTAAAAATTTCGGACTCCAACTTTTCAAACTCTACCACTTCTAATTGCCACCTGATAACAAATTTATCAGAGGTGTTTAAGAAAATTTTGAAATGGAAAACCTGTTTCCAAAACAAATAAAACAGAAAACAACAATATATATTTTTTATGGAAAACATGAGATGTGTGCTATGTGACAGCGAGACAATCCTCGAAAAAATGTGTGAAGAAAAAGAGAAAATGCTCAAAAAAGCAGATAAAAGCCTAAAGGGCAGGGCCATGAAAAAAGCCAGATGTGATACCTGTGGACACACTGCTTACATCCTAGAAAACTGATATCATTCTTCTAGCAAGAATCCCTCGATTTTTTCTCTTATCATATCTGAGTTTTCGTTGACGAAATCTCTTGAAAGACCTTTTCTAACAAGTCTCCTCTTTACCAGTATAACAGCCTTGTTGATAATTTTTCTCCTCTTGAATTCTTTGCTCTTGTTCATCTCATCTATATTGACTTCGCTGTCCACAGTATATCTCCTCCTCTCTATATCAACAGGTTCTTCCCGCATTTCTCTTCTCTCTTCTCTTTCAACCCTCAATGATCTGAGTCTGTCCTTCATGAAATCCAGATCTGAAATAGATTCTTTGAGATAATCATGGGTGTCAAGAAAATCGTGGTGCATTCTGTCAAAGTTGTGGTCTTTCTTGACCACAGGTTCCGATGACAAGAGTTCATCTGAGTCTTTTTCTTTTATGGGAACTTTATCCTTTTCAGGATCTTTTCCTGACATAAAAAATTGATTGGTGAAACACAATAATAAAACCTTTATTCCATAAAGAAAAAATAGTCGTAAAACAATGTCAAACAATATTCATGAAGACCAGAGAGTAGTGGTTCAGGTAGATGTACAGAACATGTACTACTCTGCAAAAAATTTATATGATGCCAAAGTTGATTTTAAAAAGCTTTTAAAGCAAGCAGTCTACAGCAGAAAACTTATAAGAGCTATTTCATATGTTATAAAGGCCGAAACTCCTGATGAAGAGAACTTCTTTGAGGCTTTAAGGAACATAGGTTTCGAGGTCAAAATCAAAGATCTCAAGGAGTACTATGGCGGTCAGAAGAAAGGAGACTGGGATATGGGTATGGCCATAGATGGCATAAAACTTGCCAATAAAATGGACGTGCTTGTACTAGTTACAGGAGACGGTGATTTCGAAAGCCTGGTAAAACACCTTCAGGCAAGAGGTGTAAGGGTTGAAGTTATGTCATTCGGTAAATCCACCGCCAAAGAACTCAAAGAAGTGGCCAACAAGTTCGTAGATATGGACAAGAAAAAGAAGAAATTTCTTATCTAGATCAATCCTCATCGAACCTGTTGAAAGCACTGCTGAGGTCTGAAATTTGCTTGTTAATCTCCTCAATCATATCTGTAGCTTTTTGATGCTTCACAGGGTAATCATCTGCTTTCCCTGAGTCTTCGAGCTCTTCAAGCTCTTCTTCAATTGAGTCCACTTTTTCCTTCAATTTTTCAAAGAGATCTGAATATTTTTTTTCAAGTTCTTCATCCATAATAACACCTCTATGGGTCTGAGCGGATTCGAACCGCTGATCTCCACCTATTCCATAAAAACCGTGAAAGTGGTGTCATAACCAATCTAGACCACAGGCCCCTTTTAAAATTTATTTCAATCATCTTCAATATCGGAACAGCTTAAAAGACAGGAAATCAATCTTGATCTGCTGTTCTCCAGGTCGATTCTTGCAAGCTTCCTCAAAAAATAAATGATGAAATAAACTAGAGCAGCAGTAGTGAATCCAAAAACGCTGTAAAGTTTTTCAAAAATATTGATCTCGAACCCGAGTGCAGCGGTGATCGATGAAACGATAGATGCATAAAAAATAAGCGATACAACAATATACATTATATTGAGAGTCATGTAATCCCTGAGACTTTCATCGAAAAGTTCCCTTGACACTTCATAACAGTTAGGTCTCCCTTCAAGTTCTTCCTCCAGATCATCCACAAAATCCCTTATCCTGCCAGCCACCGTAAAATTCCGAAAAAAACAAAACATGGACTTGAAAAAACGCTTTATGCACATATTATAATTAATTGGTAATGGAAGGATAAAAAAACAGGAGTGGTATAACAGTGTTATATTTTTATAAAAAAATAAAGGTAAGGGACTAAAATCCCTTTCTTCAGTCCTCTATGTTCTCCAGTATCTTCTTGAAATAGTTCGGTGAAAACCATGTCTGATTTCTATCCTCTAGCACTATTCTTTTACCCTTATCCGTATCCACTACTCTTACCTTGGTTTTTCTGTTCTCCTCCAGGTTTTCAAGCCTGTTCTCGATTTCATTTAGTTTCTTAACTACTTTTTTTAGGGTTTTTGAAAGTCCCCCAAGTTTTTCGACCTGTTCTATCTCCTTTAAAAGATTGTCTTCGGACATATTTCCCCACCTTTAAATTTTATTTAAAATCTTTTTAGTTTAAAACACCTCCATGTTTCCACCAAGAAGTTATTTTAAGAAAAAGAAACCAAAATGTTTTTGTAATGATAAAAAACGTCAGGGCTCTTCAGGAAGAGTTTGTACCGAAAGAAGTAGTTCACAGGGACAGCGAGATACAGGTACTTGCAGATAATCTTGAACCAGCTATTGAAGATGGTAAAGGCATTGACACCATACTTCATGGACCTCCCGGCACTGGTAAGACGTGTATCTCAAGATATCTTCTCGAGAAACTGAATCAGGAAAACCCGGAGGTAAGGTTCCACTACATCAACTGCTGGAAAAATTATTCCAGGTTTAAAATCCTTTATGAAGCTCTTAGAGGAATAGGTAAAACCTTGAACGTTCACAGACAGTCAACACCAACTGATATGCTGTACACAAAACTTGAGGAAAACTCGGAGAGACCTTATATCATAATTCTTGATGAGTTCGATCAGATAGATGAAGAAGAGGCTCTCTACGACTTTTATTCTCTCCCTAACATAACAATGGTGTTGATAGCGAACCACGCAACTGCATTACATGGTTTAGAAGATCGTATTAGAAGTAGATTAATGGGAAGTGAAAGAATAGAGTTTAAGAAGTATTCCTCAGAACAGCTAGAAGACATACTGAAAAAAAGAGCCGAGGTAGGTTTAGAGGGAAAAATAGATAAAAAAATACTGAGAAAGATCGCTCTTTCTTCTGAAGGTGACGCAAGAATAGCTATCTCGATTCTCAGATCAGCAGCAATTAAGTCAAGATCAGAGGGCTCCAATATAACCAGAGATATTGTAAACAAATGCATACCTGAAGCGAAGAAGGAGAAAAAACAGAGAGACGTTGAAAAACTCAATAAACATCAGAAAATCCTCTACAAAATAATAAACGATGAAAAAGATATCAAGCCTAGGGAACTGTACGAAAAATACGGTGAAAAAACTGATAAACCTAAATCAGAGAGATCGTTGAGGAAGTACCTGAAAAAGATGGAGCACTACAACCTGATACAAACCGAGGGAGACGGTAGATGGCGTAAATACATGTCAGCTGACCGTTAAAACTAAAAATCTGACAGACTTTTCTGTTCCTTACTATAAAAACATCCTATATCGCTTTCTCGCTCCTCAAGAATTCTTTTTCTGTCCTGCTCATCCCTAGGTATAACAAGTTCTCCGTAGCTGCCTCCGCCTCCAGGAATCATTATGGTCTTGCCTTCCCTGAACTTCCGAACTGCTGAACCAACTTTTTTGTTAACCTCTGAAAGATTTTCTATATCTTCATCTATCAGTATATTTATCTCTGAATTGAATTCGGACTGAAAATCCCCGTATATCTTTTGGACTGTTTTAGTCTTAGTAGAGGAATGACCGACCACTTCCTTTATTATCTCCGCCAAGGGTACGAGATGCAGATATCTAGGCCTCCATTCTGGGTTTTTCCCTCCATCAGAGAGTTCTTTCACTCTGTCCTTCACACCTTTCTTTATCGATCTCCCACATATATCGCATTCCCACCTAAAATTGATAGCCTGCTCAAAACTGTATTTTTGATGACAGTTCTGACATGCGGTGCAGTGATACTTGCCTTCTAAAGGGTTAAAACCAACGTTTAAAGAGATTTTTCTGCCTTTTTCCCTTTTCAAAGCCTTTCTAAACTCCTCGAAACTTTTTTTCTCGACCTGGAATCTGTTGAATTCTCTACCTATCTTGTCAGGCCAAGGACTATGGGCATCGGAGTTACTTAGAAAAGAGATCTCATTAAGTTCTTTTATCTTATCGGCCATTTCAGTATCAGCTGAAAGACCCAACTCTATAAAATCTATCTCTGAAGACATGGACCCATAACATTCATCTAGTGAATCGTGTTCCTTGTAGATAGATGTCCAGGGTGTAAATGCGTGTGATGGACCTATAATACCACCTACTTTTTTTGTATTCTCGGCTATATCCTCGCCACTTAAAGTTATCCTTGGCCTACCCTCTTTTTTGATGTTTTTTGAAAAGTCCTCCAGTTCTTTCTGTAGATTTTCAGCTGATTCCATGCTCGGTAGAAATATAAGATGGTGAACCCTGTTCTTGTCCTCAACTTCGGTTGAAAGGATAAACTCGGTTTCTCCCCTCCTGTAAAACCCTCTGCTTGTTGTCTCCGTGTTTTCACTGACATGTCTCCTCCATCCAGGGTTCAATATATCCCCGGTGGCTATAACATCAAGTCCCTTGATACCTGCTTGTTCAGCGATCACAGGCACCTTCATTTTTTCAGAGACGGCTCCGGAGTGAAGTCCATGGATGTGGAGATCCGCATCTATGTACATAACAGAAAAATGTTCCAACAGAATTTTATAGGTTATCCGTCCCTGATCTCAAACCTGAGTATACCCGCCATCCCGCTCAAAGATTTCAGTTTTTGACCTGCCTCGTGATCGGTATGTATGATGTGTATCTCTCCAGCCTGGTTCTCGACCGCTTCCATAACCTTTTCATACCTTTTTTCAGTTATCAGGTTATCATTGACTAACAAATGCTGTACCGCACCTATCTCAGCCGCCTCAGCAACTTTCTTGGGTTTGTAAACTGCTTTGCCGTCTTCCTTATTTATGTGTTTTAGGAACCTCTCAACTATCTGAACCTCCTCCGATATCCTTGATTCGTCGATTATTCTATCCACAGCCCCTCTCTTTATGACTTCTTGGACTCCTGTATATCCTGTGACAGAGGTGTCCTCCTTTATAACCTTTTCCGAGACATCAGGGTATTCATCCTTCAACCTGTTGTGTATGTTCTCCTTTTCAAAGCCAGGCCCTCCAAGTATTATCCTGTCGACCTTTTCAGCGTTCCTGCTCAAAACACTTATTATCTGTCCGTAAAAGGACTCCTGTTCTTCTCCATCAGTGTGGTACATCTTCCCAGGGATGTTGACATCCACATCAGCAAGGTCTTTTATACCTGTCTCGGTGATGAATGCGAAGTTTGATTCTCCTTTCTCCACAAGACATACCAGTATCTTGTAATTCTGTATTCTCGCTGCTTTTTTTATCCTGTCGATCTGGTATTTTTTCCACTTCTCCTTCCATATCTCGAACTCATCTCCAGCTTCAAGGTTGAATGTGTGGTATCCGTGCTCGACATCTTCAGGAGCTTCTCTTATCTCTCCAGTGGTTCTCAATCTGTTACCCTGGAAATCCATCTTCTCAACTTCAAGCTTTATCATGCATTTCCTCTTCTCCCGGCCCTCTATAATGGTTCTAGGACTTCTCGTCTTCAGCACATCTCCCTCCTCTATAACATATTTAAGGTGCCAGAGATCCTCGTCCTTCTCGATCCTGAGCTTCATGTAGCCATCCTTCGTATCCTGGTTCAGTATTTTCATCTTTCGAACCCTATATGTAAAATATTGGAATCCTAACTTATTTATTAAATAATCCGGAAATTTGATTTGTGAGTTAACAATGGCTAAATTCCAATATGTTCTTGCAGCAGCTATTTTCTTGATGTTGCTCTTCAGTTTTTATGCTGACTATGAACCCTCAGAAAATGATGTAGAAGAAAATGAAACCGATAAATATCTAGTTACAGAAAACTTTGGCTGGATAGGAGAATCTGAAACCACCAGCAGAAATATAATGAACAAGGAAAGACTTGACATAACCTATGAATCTCCAAACCGCACCCTGGAAAGCTTTGAATCATTGCAGGTTCAAAAAGGATTCCCAAGGGATACTGTCTCAAAGACCGTTGACTTAGAGATGATAGAACCAGAAAATCTGTATATAGCTTTTACTGTTGAAGACGCTAACCATCATGGAGATCTGGAGTTCAGCATCGATGGCGAGTTGATAAAAAGCTTTGAATCTGAAAAAGGCAAAAGACAAACAGTCAAGATTGGTGATTTAGAAGCTGGAAGTTCCACTCTGAGAATTTCTGCTGAAGAGAGTCCAAGCCATGTGTTCTGGACTTCAAACAGTTACAGCTTGAGGGATGTGGATATAATTTTAGAGGACTACGCGGTCCAGAAGAACATTGAAACATTTAGAATTCATGACTACGAGCTAACAGGTTTTGACAGAGGAAGTATAGAGTTTTATGTAAGGGAGGATACCGAAGCAGTTTCACCGCTTCTTATAGATATAAACGGAAACACTGTTTTTGAGAGATCTCCTGTAGCAAGACCAACTTCTTACAACACCGATTTTTCAAAATCCGAGGCAGATCTGAGTCCTGGCGAAAATGTTGTATCCATATATTCTAGTCCTGACGTTAATTATAGGCTTGAAAACCTAAATATCGATATACATTACATAACCACTACTGATAGGACCACCGTTGAAACAAGTTTCGAACTTCCATTCTTCAAATACCAGTTCCTTTCCGAAGAGGACGGCGTAATAGAGTATTATGTGGAGAATAGAGGGGTTGGAGAAGAACTTGAAATCACTTTGCCAAACAATGAATTTGTTCAGACGCCAAGAGTGGGTTGGAACGAGATTCGTTTCTCGAAAGATGATGTTGACCGTGGTGAAAATACCGTTCAGCTCACAACTTCAGGTAGTTATCAAATTTCGGATTTCAGAGTTTTTATCGATGAGTGATACCTAATGGAAGAAAATGCTGATAGTAAAGAAAGAAAAAGAATGAGTAACAAGGAGGTCGGAAAAGATCTTCTGAAAAGAGTGCTCTTAGTTCTTTACGCTATTTCTTTCCTCTGGGTGATAAAATTAATTTTAGATAAAATAATAGGATTTTTTTCTGTAAAGAAAGATGAAGTTCAAACTGAGTACAGGAGAAGATCTACCTCAGGCAGGATTTTTCTTGTTATCAAGATCGTCATAACCGTGGTACTAGTTGTAATAGCTTCCTCGATGATATTTACAAGAGGATATGCGCTGGTACAGACTATAATTGATGCAGGTGTTAGTCCAGCTGATATAGCTTCCAATGCTTATTCAACAACTGTGAATGCTACGCAGGAAGGAATAGAACAAGTAAGATTATCCATAATGACTCCTTTATGGAGACAGGAATGTCAGAGAAGATATTTACAGGAAAACCCTGAAGATATGGACAGGATGATCGAGAACTGTGTGAGACAGAAACAAGGACTTCCACCACTGGAAGAAGAACAAAAAGATGACTGGCACCTGAGAGGAGCTTCAAATTATCTCGATGTTGATGTCAGGACAGAGCCAACGGATGCGGAGTACCTCAAAGAAAGCTGCGGTGAACGATGCGGAATTATAACCACAACGCTAGAAAATTCAGGGGATAGAGACATCCAATTAAAAGATGTGGAGCTTTATGTAACAGGAAATAGAATCGATGGCGAATATCCTTTGATAACAGAGGAAGGTAAAACATACAGATTGGATCGATTCATACGCGATGAGGACCCGATTACCCAAGATACTGCACATATAGATGACCTAGATGAAGATCAAAAATTATTAAGACCCTATGAGCGTTACACAATGGATTTTCTGATAAACATGACCCGACACAGGACCTTTGTCAGGGATGAAGTTGAGGAAGACCTTGAGGGATACAGGGAACAGGTTAATGAAAGAAGAGGAGAAAATACAACAGAAGAGTACTGTTCAGAACAGGATGACGAAGTCTACGGTGGGGAAAACGTTTTCTTTGATGGAGAAGAAGTTGTTATCGAAGAAAATGAGGGTTACGATTCTTTCCCTGAATTTGAAGGACAGGTCTGTAAGGAACATGTGGTGGATGCTGTAGAGCAGAAAGCTGACTGGTTAATGGGAAGCGAATCCATAACCCCTAATGTGGAAGTAAACTATTCATCAAAAACAGAATCAGTTCTAAACTTAAACATATGGAACACTGATGTTTGGGGTTCCATGTCTCCAGATGAAAGAGATAGTACAATGAGAGATAACTGTAGAACCATCGGTGGTGGTGACAGCCTTAAACAGACCTCTGACTTAAATCATGATGATGCTGTGGCATTTCTTTTATATTCAAACTGTAGAGCCTTAGCTCCTGATGACGAAGAAATACAGACAATCCTAGATATACAGGTACAGGCAGATGACTCGATAATAGATAGTTTCGGTATAGATAGCGTTGAAGGTTTCATCGATGATGAAAGCGGAATTTGCGACGAACTGATAAACGAAATAGATCCCACAGAAACATTTGAAGGAGGATGGTACCTCAAAAAAGATGAAAACTGGGACACGCCAACCACAGCTTGTTACATTGCTCTACCTGAAACAAGCAGTCAATCCACCTTAAACCTTGGTATCCAGGCAGAATACACCGCCACGGTATCAGGATCAGGAAGGATAGATTTAAACTAGATTCCCATAATAATCCTTAACACATTTCTTACTCCGGGACCCAATCCTGTCGCCGCTATCGCAAGAAGAACCAGGTATGTAAAATTATCTAACTCTTCGTTTCTGATGAAAGACAGAATCAAAAACGCAAGACCCACTTTCAATACCAAAAAGCCGTATGGTGTTCCTATCATCTCCATGAACCATCCAGAAACCGGTTTCTTCTCTACATATTCTAAATTTGCAACTCCGTAAGCTGAAGATATCCCATCCAAAGCATGTCCAAGGGATACAACATAACCCGTGGATTTTTCAAGTACATAACCCGATCTAAAATTTGATAGAACGTGTTGAGAACCGGTTACTATCAACATAACAATTAATGTGATGGGTAATACCATCAGACCTTCAGTGGATAGCCCTTCTATATATGCGAACCTTGTTATCAGTGCAGCCAGAAACAGTAAAACTGCTCCTCCAGAATACATGATAAACTTGTAGGCCTCAAAACCATTCCTATCCTCAAAGTAAAACCCAGCATTGTAAATTATCAATCCTAAAACTGTCAGAGAAATATAAGTCATAGGCGATATCAGAATTATGTTTAAGGGATATTCCAGCATCCCTGTATCTCCCAGAGCTCTCAAAAAACCTCCTGATATCAGAAGTGTCGTGAGGGCTAAAAAGATTTTTTTGTCTATGCCATGTTCATCAACCGTTCTGTAAACCACATAGAGAAGAAATAATATTATAGCTCCAAAAAATATCTCGTTTACAAGATTGTAACCTGGCTGTACAGTATAACCCATAAATTCTAGGGAGGATACGTTTTTAGCATCGGCAACAACTGGACCAACAATATCACGGATGAATATCTCTCTCAAACGCTCCGAGATAAAAGTTAAAAATGTGAGGATGACAACTAAGGTTCCTGTGATACCTGTAAATTTTTTATCCATCAGGTCACGTTTAACTTCTTATTTTTTTATTCTTAGGGAACTAATTAACTGGCATGAGGGATTCAAAAAAAATATTTTTATTTACAGTGCTCTCTTTCACACTTCTACTAACCGGTTGTCTCGAAAACGGTGGTGAAGAAACGATAAGTGAGGGAAGAAGCTTTGAAATAACTGATTTTGACTGTTATCCAGTAACAGATTCCGAAGCAGATTGTTCAACCATAACGGAGTTTGAAGATATAGTTATAACTGTAACAGCGAAAAATGTGGGTGATTCAGAGATAAGGATACCTTTTGATCATTTGGGAGGTAATCAAGAGGATCATAGGATGGTGAGAGCTTCGATAATACAGGACAGGTGTCCGAGTCTTTTTGACATGGAAGAAAGCAGTGTGGACATAAGGAAGATAACCGCCGACGAGATAATTGAATACAATTACCCTAATGGAAACAACGATATTTTTGACGATGGGAACAACATAGTTCTGGGACCTGGAGAAGAGCTTGATTTTGAATGGAACATCCACCTTGTGGATGATGAAGGTCTTCAAACAGGTTATGAGTGTTCACTAGATTTTGAGATAATTACGGAACAAACAGTTACAAGTACAAAAGAAATAGAGTTTTCTGAAGATCCTGGAGGTTCTATAAATCCAGCTATTTCCTCAACAGGCCCTGTTAAACTAAACATAAAGGCTCCAAGTACTTGGGAGACCGGTGGAAGGGAGTTCCCTGTCACTATTTTTGTATCCGACCAGGGATACGGAGACATACTTGAAGACATACAGCTCCTTTACAGCGATCCCGGTGCAGGTGTGGAGGATGGAAGAATCAACTGTGAAATTCCTGATGAAGAAGGATACGACACGATGAGGATGTTGAGAGATGATTCAGGGGAAAGCGTAAGAAGAACGTTTTTATGTCAGCAGGAAACTGGTGGAGAAACCTCAGCATTTCTATGGATGGAAGCGGATTACCGTTACCGATATAAGGCCGGAAATATAAACATAAATCTCTGTAGAGAGGGTGATCCCTGTTAAAAAATTGTTTTTAATAACTTTTGTTGTATTTTTCCTGATCTCAGGTTGTCTCGAAAACGGTGGTGAAGAGGTCGAACTCAGTCCAAGCGAGATGAGCCCTGGTATAACCAAGGCCACACTGAGTTCTCCGAATATAAATCCTGATAGACCTATAAGGGTTGAGGCGAGGATTGAAAACAACAATCTGTTCAAAGCTGAAAACATTGAGGTGGAGATCTCTGGTTTGTATCCTCTTTCCCTTGATGAAGGCGAGGAAACTGTATGTGAAATAGAGGAACTCGACCCCTACCTTTTAGATACTGATATAGGAGGAGGTATAGATTACTGCGAGTGGGATATTGTA
>JALDAH010000021.1 GCA_022729275.1 Candidatus Nanoanaerosalina archaeon | reverse complement strand
TGACTGAAACATTATTTTATTGTGGGGAAAAATTTTTCTTTTCAGAAATTTTTTTAATCGGATAACGAGTTCTAGGGAAAAAGATATAAAAAAGACTATATCATTATATGATATATCATAATAGTATGGGTTATCAGTATGTCAGAAGAACAAAAATGCGATAACTGTGGGGAAGTCTTTGAAGACGATCAAAAGCTATCAGAACATGTGGATAAAGAACATCCCGGAGATGTAGATAACAAAGAATCAGATAATACACAGTTCATAACCTACGAAAAGATAGCAATTATGGGGTTATTATTGGTCGGTGTGTTCATTTTCATAAACCAAATCCTTATATTCAATATTTCGGGAGGACTCGAAACTTCTGCGAATTCTGACAGTAATATCCAAACAACCGCAAATATAGACGCTACACAAGACGACATAGAGAATATAGGTTCTACAGGCGAAGCTTTACTCACGGTCTTCCCTGAATTAGATGAAGCAGAAAATCAGGATGATGTGATGAATGTCATGATGCCTTCCGGAGAACCTGTATACAGCGATGCAATAGGAGGAGCTAATTTTGATGAGATGGAAATGTCAAACCAGTATCTCTCTCAGTGGTACTATGAGATAAGTGAAGATGTAAGACAAAACCACCCAGAAACCTGGGACAGATTTGTTGATTTGACAGCGGCTCCTAACGGAATATCCTGTGAGTTCTGCTGCGGGTTAGGTGCTCAAGCTGTTGATGAAGATGGAGAAATGATGTGCGCGTGTGCTCATCTGCCTTCTATGTTATCAGTAACCCTTGCACTTATGAGAGATACTGACTATTCGGATGCGGAAATACTAAGGGAAGTTATGAAATGGAAAACAGCTTTCTTCCCTCAAGACATGATAAACTTAGGTAGTGAAATAGCGGGCGAAGACATTGAAGATCTTGATATGCCTGGAATGGTAGGGGGTTGTTAGATGAAAGAAATAAAGTTATCCACAATATTATTTATCGCTATTCCTCTGTTCCTCATATCCGTAGGATTTTATTTAAACAGTGGAGCAACCAGAGTTGAAGAAATTGAAGAAGATATTTTCGAAAATCTTGAACCTGTTCACACGTTTGAAGGCGAGATAGATAACATTGATGCAGATCCAGGAGTTTACAGAGGGGTAGGAGTTTATGACAGAAATTGCATACCAACAGATCCAAATAATCCTCACGGAGAGGTTAACTGTGATGCAGGGATAAGAACCAAAGAATATGATGTGTTAAACTTCAACTACAAACATGTGATGAGTGTGAATCCTTGTATAGCTCCTGATGAACCTGTAGAAGTCGAAGTTTTAGATGAAGAAGGTAATGCTAAAGTAAGAAGATATGTTAGTTAAAAAGGTGAAAAAATGGAATTAGATGGAAAAGAATTTGCTTTAATGCTTGTCGTAATAGGTCTATTGACAACTGTGTCAGCAGCTCAAACATTGCAACTTTCAAATCTTGAAGTAGAATTTGAAGAGCAATTAGAAGCTCTTGAGGATATTGAACCTTCTGAAGTATCCGTAGAAGGATCTACAGACCTAGAAGAGAGCACAGAAGAACTTCCAGGAATGGTTGGGGGATGTTGAAATCCATGGAAAATCGAAATATATTCATTTACATAGCTTTAGCTGTATTTTTAGTATTTTTAACGACAAATCTGATGAGTGCTAGAGCTCTTGGAGACTCATTAAAAGAATTTAATAATCTTGACTATTTAGAGCCTAATACAGTAGAAATAACGGTTTTGGAATACGATGAGTGTGAAGAATGTTTTGACGTGGAGAAAAATATCCGGAATTTAAACGATTCAAACCTAAAAATAGAAAATATTGAGTTTATTGATTATAGGACAGAAGACGGAAAAGAGATGGTCGAAAAACTAGGTATTGAGAGAGTGCCGAACATCGTCATAGAAGGAGAAACAGATGGAATTGTGGGTGAAGGTTTTACAGAAGTTGATCAGACTTTATTTATAGAAGATGTGCCTTTTCCCTATTTTAATACATTTGAGGAAGAGCTACGCGGATATGTAGAAGTCAAGTTTTTCGAAAATCTTGATTGTGAAGTCTGTCAGGATTTAAGATTTGTCAAAGATACTTTGGAAGAATTAGGTATGGAAATCCAGGCTAAAGAAGTATATAGTATGGTTGAAGAAACAGGCAGATTTGAGGAATACGATATAGATATTGTGCCTTCAATGATTCTTGAAGGTGATATCAAATCATACGAAGGTATTGAAGGACATCTCCTAGAGCTGGGTTTCTCAGAAAAAGAGAATTATTTCAAAATTAACTCTCCTCCTCCATTTGTAAATAGGACTACTGGAGAAATTGATGGCTTAATTGATTTGATTCTGATAGATGATGAAGACTGTGAAGAGTGTTATGATCCAGAAATCCATGTAGAAATAATCCAGCAGATAGTTGGTACAGGTATCGGAGAAGTAGAGGTAATTGATGTTAGTGAAGCAAAGGATAAAATAGAATCATACGATATTAGAAAGGTTCCAACAGTGCTTTTGACCGGTGAAACCGAATTATACACTGGGTTAGAGCAAATATGGGAAGAAGTGGGTACAGTTGAAGATGACGGAACATTTGTTTTTAGAGAGATGGAAGTGATAGGTCGGCCATACAGAGAAATTGGTGAAGGTGTTGTTCAGTAACCGAATCCTCTTTATAGAAAGAGAATATCTGAAAAACTTCCTAATTCTCAAATCAAAAGCCTAGGCCTAATTTGAGGAGATTAAAAATTGTTTAAAATTTAGGAGAGAGAATTAAATATTAAGATTATACCTTGAAGGTTTTCTGTTCAATTAAAAAATTCTCTTGAGTATAGAAGTATTGTCTTATGGAATATAAAAAAAGTACCACAGAATTTTTTATACATTGATTACTCAAAATAAGATATGTCAGAGAAATCAGTAGCATACTTCTGTATGGAATATGGACTTGACTCAACTCTACATACATATTCTGGAGGTTTAGGCGTTCTTGCTGGAGATATACTTAAAGCATCAAAAGATATGGGTAAGAAAGTGGTAGGTGTCGGTATACTTTGGAGCAAAGGATATGTCGAACAGTTCAATTTCAGTGCAAAAGTTATAAACAAGTACTACAGCCACAACTACAATTATATCAACAATCTTGTGGACGAATTCAAGGTTTCTATTGGAGATCAAGAGATAGATGTGGAAGTATATAAAACAGAATCTTATGGAAACGTTCCTCTATATTTGATAGATACCAACGTTGAATCAAACACTTTTGAACAGAGACAGCTAACAAGCAAACTTTATGCGGGAGATCACAAGCAAAAAATATTTCAGCAGGTTTTACTTGGAAAAGCAGGCATCAAGGCACTTGACAGGCTAAACATAAATCCTGATATCATACATATGAACGAGTCGGACTCTGAATTTGCAGGTCTGGAAGTCTTAAGCAAAAACTTGCAGAGCTTTTCCAAAGAAGATGCTTACATTAAAACAAGGGAAAAGATAAGGTTTACGACCCATACTCCTGTTGAAGCAGGGAATCCAAAGTTTTCATATCAGCTGCTTCAGGAAACAGGTGTAACAGACACATATGAACAAATAGACTTCAAAGAGCTTGGAGGTTCTCCATTTAATACTACTCTGGCATGTCTAAGAATATCGGGAGAAACCAACGCAGTTTCAAAGAGACATGAGACGGTTGCAAAGGATATGTGGTCTTCTTTTGACAAAATCTCAGGAATCAGAGGTATAACCAATGGTGTACACCTGCCAACATGGCAGTCAAAGAGAATCAAGCAGGCGGAAACCGATGAAGAGTTATGGGAAGCTCATCAGAAAGAGAAAAAGATGTTGATGAAAAGCATGAACGTTAATATAGATCTCAACAAACCTTTAATTGGTTTTGCCAGAAGATTCACCAACTACAAAAGACCTATGTTACTATTCAGAAACGAAGAAAATTTCAACAAATTGGTTGAAAAGTTCAACATCATATTCGCAGGAAAAGCCCATGTTGCTGACGATGAAGGACAGTATATGGTCAACCAAATATATCAGAGATCTGAAAAAGGAGATTCCGTTATATGGATAGAGAATTATGATATGAACGATGCCATGAGACTGGTTAAAGGTTGTGATATTTGGCTTTCTTCACCTGTACCAAGAAAAGAGGCTTGCAGCACATCTGTGATAAAAGCAGCAGTAAACGGAAACCTCAATCTTTCGATTCCTGATGGTTGGTGCTGGGAAGCTATTGAAGATGGAGAAAACGGCTGGCTCTATGGAGATGATGAACCTATAAAAAACAGAGAAGAACAGGACAAAAAAGATTCAGAAGCGCTTTACAACACTTTACAAGAAAAAATTATTCCTCTATACGAGAACAATAGAGATAAATGGATAAAGATGATGAAAAAATCTGTGGAGACAGGTGAAAAGTATTCGGCCAGGAAGATGATAGAAAAATACGACAAAAAGCTATGGTAAAAAACATTCTAGAAAAGCTAATGTCCACAAATTATCCATAGATATGAGCTCTAGTAATATAAATCTATAATGTTCTGGTCAGTTTTTGATTTCTGGATGGTTCAACTTTGACCTCTGCACCCTCAAATTTTTCCTTTATCTCTCCATCATTTAAGGAGTAAAGAAAAACTCCTAGAGCTGCAACTTCCGAATGTGGTTGATGACCAACACCAATGTTGTGATCCACCATATCATAAACTTCTCTAGGAACTTTCTGGGATCCAACAACCACAAGTAAATCTTCTTCAGTCTTCAGTCTAATGTCATCTATTTTATCGTTCATGGATTCTCCGTACATTGTCAAATGGATTTTCAGGCCTTCAAAATTTTTTATAACCTTTCTAAAATCAATTCTGTATTCAACTTCAAAAAATCCTCCCCATCTATCTATGACATCTTCAAGACTCTCCATCATCTTCGAATCCTTTTCCCCCGAATATATTATCTTGTCTGCACCGAACTGTCGGGCTGTAAGACCCACATGACTGGAAATTCTGTCATCTCTTCCCCTTCTGTGACCCAGGCGTAAAACCGTTATCATATAGAAAAAATTGTTCTCAAAACTTAAAAACAGTGGTTAATCCGATAGAAAAAAGAAAATCAACAGCGCTAAAAACCCTGTGAAAACTAAATTTATCAGAGTTAATCCGTCTGCGGACACAGTATCTCCTGAAACCTCTATAGTCGCACTCAAGGACTCTTTCTGTTCTTCAGCATCAGTCCTATCAAAAACTCTTATGTCCACCTCTCCCTCACAAGTTCCACCACAGAAACCCGCCCTGAAATTCACTCTTACAGCTTCGGTGGTTCTTGGACCAACTTTTACAGTCGCTAAGTCTCCTTCTGATCGCATTCCCTCTACAAATACATCCAAACTCCCATCTTCTATATCTCCTATCTCTATCTCAAATGTCTTTGTGACATCAGCCTCATTAGAGATGAACAGATTAACATAATCGTCCTGTTCAAAAGAAACGGTAACACTCCCCTTATCACTGTAAAAAATCTCTTTATCTATCAAAAGATAACATCTTTCATCGCTGATCATCTCTAAACCATCAGCTTCAACCCACAAATAGTATTCCTGGATGCTTCTCCAGTCTTCTCCGATAACTGTATCACATTCTTCAAAGTCTGAATCAAAATCCGAGCATAATATATCCTGGCACATCCTGTCTCCACATACATCCACAGAGTCTATATCTCCCTCGTATTCTATCGATTCGGGTTCGAAAAAAACATTGTCTCCAACACTGTAAGGACTGTTCTGTTCTTCTCCGCTATCATCCAAGACCCTATGTTCACATGCTTCTTCAATCTCTATAGGTATCAGAACCTCGAATTCAAAAGGTCCTTTTTTGTAGTAACTGTCATAAATTATGTTCTCCTCCCATTCATTAAAATCATGTAGGAAATCATGTGTCGAGGAAACATCTTCCGCACCGAAATAACATGATAGCGGAGAAACATCCTGATTTGTACAACCATCGTAATGTTCTCCCGAGTATTCTCCATAATAAACACTCCATTCATAGGTCTGTCCATGTTCAAAATACCTTCCATCTAGAACCATCGCTATCCATCCCTCATCTCCTCTTTTGTAGTCATCAGATTCTCCAGTTTCAGGAGCATCGCTTCTTATAACATCTTTTACCTTTTCAGTGCCCTCACAATTTGGATCATCGCAGCTAAACATTTCAGAGTTGTTTTCATCATAAAATCTTATGGAAACAGGATCTTCACCGAAATCACGGAAAGAAACATTTAAAACCGGTTCTACCGTTTCGAAGGTCTTTCCATCCTCTGTCTCAACATTTATCTCTGGTTTCGTGTTGTACCTGACTTTTTGAGGCACTCCATAACTATCTGAAATATCTTCATAATCCATTTCACCTCCTACAGCTAACCAAGAAACCTTTTCAGGCTCTGTACCTGTAGATTCGCATTCAGAATCTGTAGAAACGCTGCAAACCCTTAAATAAAAACCCGAAGTATCAACATCATAAACATTGACGTATCCAGGGTCTCCTTCATCGTTCAAACTTGCGACAACTACAGGAGGCTCTTCAAAACTTTCAATATCGCTGAAGCCTTCTTCAAAATCTATCCTGTGCCAATCACCCTCTTCTTCATATTCTATAACGCCATGAACTATTTTTGAGCTATCATAAAACCTGTTCTCTTCGAACACGTTTTCTTCTTCAAATAGCATCCAAGAAAAATCTCCAAGTTCCAAATTATCTATCCCTACCTCATCACTGAAATCAACGACACATCCCTCATCATCACGGACATCACAGAATTCAAAACCCACATCATCGTTAAACCCATCAAAAATTCTCTGACTAATACCATATCTGTAATGTCCATCAGCTGTATAGGTTTGTTTTCCATCATAATAATCGAACTCTCCAAAAAATAACGGGTTTTCAAAGTTCGAATAGTCGCCATCAAAGTCTCTAAAAACCCTGTATCCTTCGGTCTCCCATTCTTCGCTTTCAGGCATTTCATAACCTATATTAACCCCTTTCAAATCATTTATAACATCGTTGAAAGCTATAATACCTACATTTTGTGGATTTATGTCTTCGGAGGATTTACATCTATTATCATCATCCGGATCAGGTGCACAAAGAAGATAAGCAAGGGAACTGTCATGGAAACCGTTTTCATCGATGTAAAGACCTGATTTTCCGTCGAAAACGATTTCATCAGTACCATAAAGTACAGGAGAAGAAGCTATGGCAAAGTTATCCTCATAGGCATCAAGATCTTTTCCAAAAATGTATGTGTGGTTAAAATCGTCGATTCCAAGGATATCCTCTACATCGGTACCCAGCTCGTAAGCGTAGTAACTACCTATGATCTGGTAGGAAGGTCCATCATACCCTGCTAATGCTGATCCCGAAAAGAACACCGATAGAAAAAAAGCTGCAAAAATTATTTTTAGGGGATACAGGGCTTTTTCCAACAAGGTATACAGAGATTACCCAGCATCCTTTTTATCTTTTCATCATAAAAAAACAAGTGTATGACAGAAAAAGTAGGTACTATAATTTCAACAGAGGATAGCCCCACATCTGAAAAAATAAGCTTTGTCCTGGAAAAACCTGTCAACAAGGAACAGTTCGTCGAGTACGATGCAGGAGGTGGAAAAGCCATAGCAAGGGTCTCAAGAGTTAGGAAATCAAATATTTTCTACCATAACCCTGAATCAGTTTCAGAATCAGCTAAAAACAATGTTAAACTCCAGGAACAGTTTCCAACTGAAGAAAGAGAGCAGTTAATAGGCGAAGGTAGGATTTTAGGAATTTACACTTCAAAACTTATAAGAAGACCTTCTTTTCCTCCTTCACCAGGCACAGAGATATATCTGGCTGAAAAAAACAGGCTTGCTGATTTCCTGGGCCTTGACATGGAAAAGGGTCTCAACCTGGGGGAAGTACAGTTTCAAGATCTTGATGCGAGGATAAACATGACAAAGCTGTTCCAAAAACATTTCGCAATACTGGCGCAGTCCGGAGCAGGAAAATCTTATCTTGCATCAGTAATGATAGAGGAAATACTTGACAGGGATAGAGACAATGGTAATATAGGGTTAGTATCTATAGATCCTCACGGAGAATATGCTGGTTTTGGAAGAGATCATGATTACGGTCACCGTGTCGAGGTTTTCAGAGGTAACGACATCAAGATTGGTCTCTCAAACATAACACCTGGAAAGATGGCTCATTATTTTTCAGATGTCTCAACCGCCCAGAAAAGAGAAATAATCAAGGTTATATCGGAGATGAGAAAAAAAATGAGAAATGGTGGTGGAGCATACAGCCTGAAGGATATGGAGAGGATGATAGAGGAGGCTGACATGGACAAAAAGACCAAAAGGATATGGCTTGATAGAATTAATAGAATGAAATCCATGAATCTCTTCGGGCTTTACGACCAGCCCTCTATAGACAGGGTAGAGCAGGGAAAAATGGTTGTTCTTGATCTATCAGATGTTATAGACTACAAGAAAAAGCAGATAATAACAGCTTATTTCGGTGACAGACTTTTCAAGGCGAGGATGAACGGCGAAATACCTCCATTCCTTTTCTTAGTTGAGGAAGCTCACAATTTTGCACCTGAAAACCGTTCATCGGATGTTGCGCTTGCAAGAAGCACAATCACAAGGATAGCAAGAGAAGGCAGAAAATTCCACGCTTCTCTAGGCCTTATATCGCAGAGACCTGTTGGTCTCTCGACTACAGCTCTTTCACAATGCAATACACACATGATACTAAGAGTAACCAACCCGAATGACCTTGAAAGAATCAAACAAAGCTCAGAAGGGGTAACATCAGATGTTATCCGTTCTATTTCAGGTTTAAGGGTTGGAGAAGGCATTCTAGTTGGTGAAGCCGTTGACTATCCTACTTTCATCTCGATAAGACAGAGAAAGTCTGAAGAGTTTGAAACAGGTAAAAATCTGGAAGAAGCTGCTTTGGAATACAGAGAAAAAGTTGAGAAGGAGAAAGACGAAATAGATGCTTTTATGTAATGGTTCTTCAAAGAACAGGTTATGGGTCGTAAAGTATCGGCCATTATCCCGGCTTACAATGAAGAGGAAAATATAAAAGAAGTTCTAGAGACGGTTTCAAGGACCGAACTGGATGAAATAATTGTTGTTGATGATGGATCTGAGGACGGAACTTCGCGTATAGTAAAAAGTTTTGAAGATATAAATCTTTTGGTTCTTGAGGACAACAGAGGTAAAACCGAAGCTATAAAGGCCGGTGTAAAAAGATCAAAAAACGATGTTTTCATGTTCCTCGATGCTGATCTGATAAACCTGAGGGAAAGTCATGTGGGAAACATGATCGAAAAATTTTTCTCCAAAAAAGAAGAATCCATGGTTTTAGGTGTTTTCAAGGATGGTAGAACATTTACAGATTTTGCTATGACTCTTCACCCCAAACTTACAGGTCAGAGAGTTTTATCGAGAGATTTATGGGATAGAACTATCGAAAAGGATTTTGATGGTTACGCCATAGAAATGGCTTTAAACCAGACTTGTAGGGAGATAGATGTATCAATTGAGAAAGTTGAGCTTAAAGGAGTTACACAACATATGAAGGAAGAAAAGAGAGGTCTGGGGAAAGGTTTTCTTGACAAGTCGAAGATGTACATGGAGATAGCTTTCCAGTACCTTAAAAATCATCCTATATCTGATAATACTTCTTCATAGCTTGAACCTGTTCCATCTCTCAAGACGTGATGATTATCGCATCTCGGCTCATATTTCTCTTCTGCACCTATAAGGACCACTGGATCATCATAACTGGCAGGTTCACCATTTATAATTCTCTGGGTGTATTCTGCATCACCTCCACATACTTCACATCTCGCCAGAAGTTTTTTACAAACATCAGACTTTTTGATAAGTTTGGAAACATATCCAAAGTTCTCTCTTCTAAAATCAAGGTCAAGTCCTGAAACCAAAACATCCGTATTTTCCTCCAACACATAATCAACAGCATCAAGCAACGATTCATCGAAGAACTGTGCCTCGTCGAAACCAACAGCAGAAACTTTTTCATAGTTTATGGACTCCACAATAAAAAATATTTTGTCCGTTGGTACTGAGTTGGCTGGTATCTCATGGCCATTATGAGTTATAATCTCCTCTTCAGAATACCTATCATCCATATCCGGTTTAAAAGCAACGAATTCGTCGTACTTCTCAAGTTCTTGTACCATGGCCGATGTTTTACCTGCGAACATCGGACCGGTGTAAACTTTCAGTTTTCCTCTCATCAAAACCCCTAATTATTGGTAGTGTTTTATTTTTAATGGAAGTTACTTGACATTTAATGTCAACAAAGTTTTAATATCCTATTCCTATTTTTTATTTATGGTTCTGGAAAGAAACACAAGAAAAGATATCAGAGATTTCATCAAACAGAAACCAAGAACTGTACAGGAGGTCGCTCAAAAAGTAGGGAGAAGCTGGAGGACTGCAGACAGATACCTCGAAAAAATGGAGAATGAGGAAGGATATATCAGCAGAAGAACTTTTAGGAAAGGCACACGTGGAGCTCTTAAAATAGCTTACTGGAATAATCTAAACAGTTTCAGCACCTCCAAGGTGCAGGAGCAATTGCTCAAAAAGATAGAAACAGGTAGGAAAAAAGAGGACTTCTCACCCTTCGATATATACCAGAGCGCAGATGAGGACAAAAGAAAGGCTTTCATGGAAAAACAGACAAAGGAATATGTTGAGGCAAAGCACGACATATTCACTCTTTTGAGACAGGCTCAGGAAAGAATTATGTTTTTTTCAGGAGATCTATCATGGGTCAACCTAACTTACAAAGACGAAAAATGCCTGAAAGTATTTAGAGAACTTTCAAATGATGGAATAAAACTTTTTTTTATAGGTAGAGTTGATACAGGATCCATGAAAAATGCTGAAAAATTTTTTGATTTCAAAAAATCGTTGAAAAAAGATAATATTAATATAAGACACAATGAACACCCTTTAAGAGCTTTCATTGTTGACGACAAATTTGTTCAGTTGAAAGAAATGAGAAAAACAGATGAAAAAAGTAGAAAGGAGGATAAATATCTTTTTTACGAGATAAAAGACGATAAATGGGTTGAATGGTTGACAAAAGTTTTCTGGAAGATTTATAGAGGTTCTATGCCCGGTGAAAAAAGGATAAAAGATCTAAGAACTATAAAAAACCTTGAAAGAGTCTAAACTTTTTTTGTTGTTTTAATTTCTTTCCACCTGTCTTTTAGCTCCTCCACATAACCATAGTAAAGCCTCTTTTTCCCTATAGTGTAGTGATCTGATAGAGAACCGTGGCAGTCGGAACCTCCTGTAACAAGCAAATTATAAGCGTCACACAACTTTCTAGCGTAGCCGTTCCCAAAAAAATATCTGTCAGAAATATTTCCAAACCCTCTGTAATAATATTCCGCCTCCAAAGCATCCAATCCCTGTTCAACAAGTTTTTCAAGTAGAAGAGGAAAATCGTCTTTGGGTATGCTTCTTCCAGGGTGTGCAAGAGACACAAGTCCTCCACACTCATGCACAATATCTATAAGCTCCTCTGAATTTAGTATATCGAGTGGAACATAGGCATAGCTGTCTGACGATATGAATTTGTCATAAGCATCATCCAAATCCTTTGCCTCTCCCTTTTCTACAAGCACTTTCCCAAGATGGGGTCTAACGAGTACATTGTCAGCAAGATTTTCAACCTCCTCAAAGAAAATCTCGGAATCGATCATCTCATTAACCTTCTCCACCATCTGTTTCATCCTCTCGACCCTTTTTTTGTAAACAGTGTTTACGAGCCTTGAAAACCGGTTTTCACCCTTTGCTACAAAGTAAACCAGCAAATCTACTTTGAAACCGTCCAGCTCGACTTCGATTTCAGAACCAGAAATAACTTCCACACCTCCTATAATTTGAACAGGTTCCTCAAGTTCAGGATGTAATGTATCATGATCTGTTATGGCTATGCAGGACAGTCCTTTAGCCTTCGCATCTCTCACCCTTGTGTCAAGAGTGTCTCTTCCATCAGAAGCTGTGGTGTGTATGTGGAGATCAGCAAATTTCATGTAGTTTATTTGAAAAAACACATTTATACAGTCTTGCCTCAGAGCTTTCTGTTCCACTCATCAGAAGAGAACTTGTACTTTGCCAGTTCTTCTGCTTTTTCAAGGGTATGTTCATTTAAAGATATTCTTTCAACTTTATACTTTCTTTCAAAAACATTTTTAAGTCGGTCTATAACCTCATCAATGCCAAGATCTATCTTTTCTCCTATCGCCGAAACTCTTTTTTCCGCTGATTTTATGGCTTTGTCGGAAATCTTGTCCTTTCCAATCCTCAAACATTTCAACATCTCCTCTATACTTATGTTGTAATTCAAAGTAGCATGGTGTAGCACCCTGTCCTTTTTCCTGAGTTGAGCTGAGCCCCCGAGTTTTCCTTCCTCACAGACAATGTCGTTCAAAGGTTCATGCCTTGCATCGATACCTATCTCTCTTAATCCCTCAACAACCCATGAATCAAGTTTTCTGTATGATTCTTCGAAATCATCCGGAACAAAACTTCTCGGAAGGTACAAAGAATAAGTTATGACTTTTCTGGGTTCAACGTACATGGCTCCACCACCTGTTATTCTACGAACAACATCTATTTTTTTACTCTCAACGTAACTATCATTCACCTCGTCAATAAATGACTGGAATCTCCCCATAGGTACAGCCGGTTTTTTCCTATACCAGAACCTTATAACCGGTTTTTTTGTATCCATTTCCTGAAGGATTATCTCGTCGAGCGCGTGGTGAAAAGACTCTGAAAAGGGACCTGTATCCATCATTTCAAACTTCATCTGACCACCTCTTCCAAACAGCCAACTATGTCTTCTCTGGAAAATCCTATCAATTCTGCATCCACTTCTTCCAATAGTTCCAACATTTTCTCACAATTTTCTCTGATAGAAATTCCTTCTAAGGCTTTTTCAAGCACCTCTAATGACTCCGGAGGTTCCAGAAAAAAATCTCCTGTGATATCAACTTCTCTTATCTTGTCGTCATAAACCACTTTGACTCTCACAAGCTTCCCTCCTTCATTCTTTTTTGAAGCCTTTCCCCTCATACAAAGAAGATTCCTGAGATTAGATTAAATAACTTTCCGGAGAAGAAAGAAATCACTTTTAAATCTTT
>JALDAH010000017.1 GCA_022729275.1 Candidatus Nanoanaerosalina archaeon | reverse complement strand
TCTTTAGCTTCATCTACCATAATAATTCCCCCACAGTAGTAAATTCAGTCGATAGTTTTAAATTAAAGATGCTACTTTATAAAAGTTTGGGTGCATCTTTTTGCCGAAGAGTAGTAATAAATTCCAAAACTTATCTTTCTAAATAGGCCTTACCAAACCTCGGCTGATACGACACTTTTTTTATTTCGGTTGATTAGTTTATAAATGTTTTGGTAAACATTAAAAAGTATTATAGTATAATACTATTGTTTATCCTTATACTATTTATAGACAAAGAAACATATTTTAGAAAGCTTATAACTTAAAAATTATATCCTACTACATCATAACGTGGACGAATATCTTTATTACTATGTGGAAATCTTATAAAAAATTTTCGATAGTAAAATAGAACCATCAAATGATATAATTAAATAAAGACAACAAAAAAATAATATGGATCAAAAAAAGATATTTTTCTTACTTTCCTTTTTTCTAGTGATCACAACAGCATCACAGGCAAATATAGATTACAGAATCAATATTGAGGGACAAGACATCAATAAACAGATCAACATCACTTTCACCTCGGAAGATCGTGTTAATTTATGGAAAACTAGTTGGAAAATACCTGAAGATGCTTCAAATATTTATTTAGAAGATACTAGAGGTGAGATAACAGATTACGAGTTATATAATAATCATATAGAGTTTAGTACAAATACTGGAGAATTAAGAACTGAAGAAATTGTAACAATTGAATATACTGTAGATGGTCTTGTTGAGCGTCCCTCAAAGGAACTGGAAAAAATTGAGTTACAGTTAACAGGACTTAGGGAAGAACCAACCACCGTTGAAATAAACACTCCTGATAATATACTCGGAACATACAGCAGTTATGGTACTGAAAAAGAACTTTGGAAAAATACGGCTTACTTCAAAGGTGAAGGACCGGTAAACACTATAGTAACCTGGACCTCGAAGGAAATTGGATACAAGAACTACATAAACTTTGGTAAAGAGGCCAATCTATCAAAACCGGACGATTTGTATCCTATAGTGGGTGAAATAACCGGTCAGAATACCAGTTTCAGGAAACTTGCAGTTGTGATTATGCCCGACAAAGAATTTGATAAAGAGTTCGGCGAGAACAGAGCAGGAGTATATCAGCCTGGGGGTATAATAAATATAAGAAAATCAGAAGTGGAAAAAGACACCTTTCCAAGTCTTATAATACACGAAACAGTTCATGCATACAATCAAGAACCTTTAAAATGGTCTCGCACATCTGCAACTGTTTTCGATGAAGGAACAGCAACTTATGTCGAATACCTGGTGAATCAGAAACTCGGTGTGAAACAACCTGAAATGTTCGGGGAAGAAATAGAATGGAAAGACAAATGCATCAATAATAAAGACCAAAGATGTATCTATACTTTACCTCCAAGAGGAGAACCTGATCATCTCTGGAAATATTATGAACAGGAAATGGATTTTATGTATGACTGGA
This sequence comes from Candidatus Nanoanaerosalina archaeon, assembly GCA_022729275.1. GTDB lineage: Archaea > Nanohalarchaeota > Nanosalinia > Nanosalinales > Nanoanaerosalinaceae > Nanoanaerosalina. Next base: position 16,095 of record JALDAH010000017.1, on the reverse strand, counting down.
ATCCAAGTATGTACGGGTTTATGGATTCTGATTTAACTAAAAGCGAGTTCGGATACAGTTACAGTCAGCTACTTATAAGAGAGGCCGTCTTGAAAAACCAGGAGAAAAATCTTGAGTTTCTCTATGAAAGAATTAATGAGCTAGAAGTTGCCCAAACTACTAATAAATATGTGGAAAATCTTAAAAAGGTTTTTGAAAGCGATTTAAGACCTTGCTATACTGATGATCGAGATTTATTTGAAGAGTGTCTAGAAGATCTAAACAAGATGAAGCTTCCCGAGCCTGAAAATCTTACACAGCCAGAGAGAATCGAAGTTAAAGAAAGAGAAGAAAAATCGGGTGAATTAAAGGAGAAAAATATTTATGAAGATGAACGCGATTCGGAAGAACCTAAAGTAGAAAATAGGACAGTTGAAGATGAATTTGAAGAAGAAATAAAAGATAGTCCAGAATCCTTCTTTCGAATCTTAGAAAAGATTTTTAGAGACATCCTGGCTACATTATTAAGTATAGATAGTTGAACAAACAAAAATATTTTTTGAAATATTTTTAATAAATGAGACAGGAAATATTAATAACTTACAGAAATATAAGAGACCGATTCAAAAAAACTTTGTATGGGTTATTCAATAAATGAACTGCCCGAATCGGAAAGACCTATAGAAAAGCTACTGGAAGAGGGAATAGAAAATCTGACAGAATCAGAACTTATAGCGTTAATTATTCAGACAGGGCTTCACGGAAAAAACGCTAAAGACATTGGAAAATCCATAATAAACAAATATTCTCTTGAAGAACTTGGAAAAGCCTCTTTAGACGATATTAAAGATTTCAGAGGTATTGATAATGTTAAAGCAGCCCAGATAGTCTCAGCTTTTGAACTCGCTAAGAGATCGGAGGAATATGAAAAAAAGGAAATAAAAAGTTCCGGGGAAGCTAAAAAATTATTCAGAGATACCATGTCAGATCTTGAACAGGAAGAACTACATGCAGCCTATATAGCTCCAAATAACAAAGTTATATCATTAGAAAAAATATTTAAAGGATCTTTAAAAAATTTAGCTGTCAACAAAAGAGATATAGTCAGAAAGGGTCTTGAAAACAATGCTTCAGCAGTTATACTGGCTCACAATCATCCCATGGGAGATTCAAATCCTACAGACAAGGATGTTGAGACCACGAAAATCATCGGTGATTCTTTAAAGCAGTTTCAGATGGAGCTTCTTGATCATATAATCGTGGGAGATAATAGTTCTATCAGTATGAGGGAGAGGAAACTCATCTGAAACAAGAAATGGTATAAAAAAGGGATCACAAAAACAAATTATGAGGAAAGAAATCTTATCTCTTCTTGTTGGTATCACGGTGGGTGCGATTTTCACCGCTGTAAAACTTCCAATTCCTGCACCTGATGCTCTAAGCGGTGTTCTAGGAGTGGCTGGAATATTTATAGGTAAAAAAATAGTGGAGCTCTTGATCGCCAACTGGGACAAGATACTATCTTTGATACCATGAAAAATAACTTAAAAACATTTAAATTGATTTAAACTTATCTAAATAGATTTATTTTATAATCCAAATGTTTATTTTCTTTTTTGATGGTTTTAACAGCTAATCATCAACCGGAAATGGTGGAAGAGACACCCAACAAGTTAAACCCTCCAAAAGTCAACAGAATTACATGGATCAGACAACCAGAAAACACCTGCCAAAATTGAAAAAAGGATTAAACCTCCTCAAAACAGGTGGAAACACCAGAGCATTGCATGCACTGGTCATAAACAATCTGATCCTTTCAAAAGAGGAAGCACTCTGGATAGATACGGGCAATCAATGTTCCACATATATGATGTCGCATCTAACCCCCACAGATGACATTCTGGAAAATATAAAGGTGGCAAGAGCTTTCACACCGTATCAACATCACGAGCTTGTAAAAAACCTGTCCAAGGTGATAAGTTCAGATACCAACCTTCTAGTGCTTCCTCTACTGGACCATCTGTACTACAAAATTGCGGATGAAAAAGAGAGATCCAAGATGCTGAAAGACATGATAACATATGTAAAAGAGATAACGATAAGAAAAGAACTCACAACTGTCATAACTACAGACAAAAAACTTTCTATAAGCGATATAGTTAATCACGAGATACAATGTAAGAGAACCAAACATGGCATAATGTTCAGGACGGATTGTTTCACAACACTGACCTATACCGGTCCAGGATATATACAGACAACACTGAAGCTCTGGGAAATACTGCTTGAAAGGCTTTACAGAGAAAAAACTCATTCAAAAACTGTTTTTAAAAAAGAACAAGAGGTGATAAAAGCTGGGTAGAACAAATCCAACGTTTCGAAACGTGCTTAGAAAACTTGAAAATGACTGGAAAAGCTACAAAAGAGCTCTAAGAATTGAAGATAAGAAACACTTCGATAAACTATTTGAAAGAGCTGAACAAAATGCAGATGCATCTTCATATATGAACACCAGCGAACCCTTCAAGGCTTTTCTGATATCGGTAATCCTGGAACAGGAAAAAGAGATACATAACTTGAAACAGAGAAAAATAGAAGCATAGATCTTTCAATGGTATTCAAGATAGAGTTTTACGATAACACTGTTACCCTGTGGAGTAAAGGAGGAGAACCAGAAAGAATCAGGGATTACAATCCAATAATATACGTTTCCAGTGAGGAAAAAATACGGGATCTTGAAACAACCTTATGCCGAGAAGAAATACTATCAACTTCCATCGTATCAAGAAGAACCAGTTGGAGGAACGGAGAAGAAGATGTCTTGAGGGTAGAATTAAAAGATATAAATCAGATAAAGAAGCTGGGTAGGAACATAAGAAAGGATAGAAAACCCGGAAAAATAAGGCTTTACAACGTTGATTTCTCGCTTCAGTTCAGGTACTGCTTGGAAAATAATTTGGTTCCGGAACACAGAAGACTTGAGATTTCTGAGATATGTATATCGAGAAAAAAAGTCGAAAACGAAAAAGTCGATAAAATAATGGTTGACCAATGTGTTTACAGAGGAAGTGAAGAGGAAAACCTTAAGAGATTAAATATTTATCTTGAGGAGAAAGATCCCGACATCCTGATAGTCAATACATCGGAGCTGGTACCTCTTGTCCACAAAAAATCCAGAGAAATAGATTTAACAGATTTTCATCTTGGAAGGGCTGCGGGGTACAGAAAGCTTTCTGGAGGCAGCAACTTCGAAAGTTATGGTACTACAAAATATTCTCCTCCTAGATACGATGTACCGGGAAGAGCGATTGTCAACAGGAGCAACTCATTCTTCCTAGAAAAAACAGGTATGCACGGCATACTTGACTTGGTCAGAAGATCCTGGAAGCCTGTGCAGGAAGCGGCTTGGGCGTCAATAGGTAATATACTAACAGCTATACAGGTAAGACATGCGCACATCAACAATGTGCTAGTTCCATGGAAGCCCTGGAGGCATGAAATGTTCAAGGAGATGTCGGTTCTGCACCAGTCCGACAGAGGAGGTTTCATATTTTCTCCAGATACAGGTCTGCACGAAGAAGTGTACGAGTGTGATTTTTCCAGTCTTTATCCTAACATAATATGCACCAGGAACATCAGCCCCGAAACTATCAGGTGCGAATGCCATGATAATGAAGACGTTCCAGAACTTGGTTACAGCATATGTGAAGAAAAAGGATATCTTAGAGACGTTCTTGAACCTATAATACATGATAGAGACAAGATAAAGGACCAGATAAGGAATTGTAATGATAAAATACAAAAGGAAAAACTTGAAGCAAAGTCAGATGCTTTAAAATGGATACTCGTGTCTTGCTTTGGTTACCAGGGATATAACAACGCAAAGTTCGGAAGGATAGAATGTCACGAGGCTATAAACGCCTTTGCTAGGGAAATAATGATGAAAACAAAGGATTTATTCGAGAGAAACGGATGGCGCATAATACACGGGATAATCGATTCCATATGGGTAGAGGCTGCTGATGGAATAAAAACCGTTGATATAGGGAGGATCTGTAAACAGATAACTGACGAGATAGGTATAAAGCTTGAGATTGAAGCAAAATATGAATGGATAGCTTTTTGTCCGAGAAAAAAAGAGGCTGGTGGAGCCCTGAACAAATACTTCGGTAAAAAGAATGATGGATATTACAAGTACAGGGGTGTAGAGATCAGAAGGAGTAACGTACCGGATTTTATAAAGAAAAGTCAAGAAGACATGATTGAATGTCTTGATAGAACAAAAAAACCTGAACAGGTTTGTCAACTAGTCAAAAAACAGTTGAATCATCTGAAAACCGGCAGGGTGAATCCAGAAAAACTTGTGATAACAAGAAGGATGTCAAAGAATACCGATGAATACCTACAAAATTTAAAAAGCGTTTCTGCGGCAAGGAGAGCTAAAAAATTATTTTCAGTGGATTTCAGAAAGGGAGAAAAGATAAAATATGTTGTGACGGATGGGAAAAAAAGGGGTATTGAGAGAGTATGCAACTATGGTCTTGAGGAAACCGAAAAATACGACCCTAATTTTTACGCTAAAAAACTTTTGGAAGCATGCGAAACCGTGGTCTCACCTCTGGGCTGGGATATAAAAAATATAAATCAATTTATTTCTGATAAAAGAGATATCAACCTCCAAGTGTTTGAAAATAGTTGAAAAAAACTTTATCAATGAATAAGCACAAAAGATTGAAAGGTGAGGGAAAGATGGTTGAAAATATAGATGATTATCTTGAAAAGGAGAATGAGATGTTGGAACTAGAGGAGGAAAAGCTTGAGGAGTTGGTTAAAAACCAACTTGAAGCTGATCTGCACTCTCCAGATATCCCTGAAGAGGTTAAGAAGCCCGAGGATATAGGATTAGATTCCGAGATACACAAAGAATTTAAGCCTGTTTAGGAGGTAATTTTAGGACACACTTAAAAAAAGTGTGAAGGAAAGTTCACACAAAGAGTGAGTGTTCATGGAATCCGAACAAAACTACCATTATTTCTTCAGAACTCTTTCCAATAGACTGAGAATCGACATACTTACATGCCTAAAAAACGGAGAGAAATGCGTTAATGATATAGCTGAAACCATAGGTGAGGGCAGGAGCAAAACATCTCATGCACTGAAACAGCTGCTCGATTGCAACTTTGTTTATGTCAAGAAAAAGGGAAGGAAAAGGATATACCATCTAAACGAGGATACCATACAGCCTCTACTTGAACTCGCTGACATTCACGTGACAGAAAACTGCGATGAATGCAGCTTGCACAAGAAAAAAGGTGTTTGAAATGGAAAAAAAGATAAAAAAGAACTTGAAACAAGTTATTGATCCTGAAACAGGTGTATCCATAGTAGATATGGGTTTTATATACAATATCAAAATAGATGGAAAAAAGGTGGATATTACCATGACATTGACAACTCCTGGATGTCCACTACATAGTTCTTTTATCGAACAGGTTGAGGAAAAAACACTTGAACTAGATGGTATAGATGAGGTTGAAGTCGAAACTATCTTTGATCCTCCCTGGAAACCAGAAATGATGTCGGAAAGAGCGAAGAAAAAGCTAGGTTACAGGAAAGATTAAAAAATGATAGTGGGAAAGGCCGTAAAAAAAGAACAAGAAATCGTTTTTGGAGCTGGTTCAATTTCTAAAGCTAAAAAGATAGCTGAGCCACTGGAAAAACTGTTAGGTTATAAACCAGAAACTTTAACTAGCATTGAAAAAGTCTCGTTTCTCCCAGAAAACTATAAAAAATGTTTAAAGAATCCTTTGAATTCTATGAACTATCATCTTAGAAAAGGAAGTTCAAAAATAGATCTTTATTCCTTCATAGACTGGTGGACTTTCACTGACAGGGACGAAACAGAAAGAATAAAGAAGTTTTTCCTGGAAAAAACCAGACAGGAACTCAAAAATATAAGGGAAAAAGATGATTTAGAGCCTTTCCTGGAGGATAAATTTCCTTTTCTGGGTAGACACGGTCTCAAACATCTGGTTGGAGATGATCTCTGGAATAGAAGGAAGGAACAATCCGGACTATCAGAGGAAACCGAAAGAGCCTTGGAAAACGGTGAGAACGGTAGAAATTTCGAAAATTTTTTCAGAGATCTCTGTCAAAGTAACGGCCTTAGATGTTACAGGGACACAAAAAACGCATTCAGGGAATACATGCCGGAAAAATATAGGAAAATCAAGATATCACTTGGTACTTTGAAAGGTCTGCCCGATTTCCTTGTGGACAAAAAAAATTCTAGAAGCCTTGAAGAATGGTTAAAAATGGAGAACAATTTCTGGAGACCTGAGAACCAATTCGCATTTGTTGAAGTGAAGTACAGAACCAGCAGATTAAGTAAAGAACAGAAAAAAATGATAAAAAATCTAACGGAACTTGACATAGAGACAAAGATTTTCAAAGGTGATTTCGAAAATTACGATGTTAGAGAACCTTTCTGATCAACTTACAGCCTTTCTGCTATACTCCTTATATGAAAAAATTAACAATCCTATAATCACTACCATAAAAGGTAGAAAAACGAAATAAACGAAGTAGCCGGGGAAGAAAACCCATAAAAAGCTAAAAAGGGATAGAAGTTTGAAAAATTTGGTTCCAACTACATGTGTCTTTTTCCAGACCTCATCGCTCTTTACAGACCAAGGAGTCCAGAGACCGAAAGGATTGTACTCCCGAGCCCATGACAAAAATAGGGAAAAAACAAAAAATAAGGATGAAAAGATCGGTGCAAGTATATGTGCATACGTGAAATTCAGTCTTGTGTTCCAGAAAACCAGTAAAATCTGGAAGTAGATAAAAAGCAACATAAGGAAAATTACTAAAGATTCCAGACTCTTCTGAATCACAGAAAAACCTATATTAAAGAGGCCGTAGGACTTTGAATACCAGTATATGATTAGAAGTAACAAGCATAGGAAGCTAAATATTGATATACCGAGAAACTTTGATATCTCGAAGGAAAACAGTCCCAGGTAAACCGAGAGATTTCCCGGAAGCTGAGGCAGAAAAAAGGCACTTAAAAATACTGATACCATGAACAGTACTAACATTAAAACTTCTTTCAACTTCATACAGGATGAAATGTTATTCAAAAGTATAAAACGGTTAGCTATTCAGAAAAAATTAATCCTGATCTTTATCCGGATTCTCTGGTATTATTATCCATGCGATGATATAAGCCAGTATTCCTGTACCAAACATCAATACCATCAGAGCCCAGATTAACCTTACTATAACAGGATCTATTTTGAGATAGTGCCCTAATCCTCCACATACTCCTCCTATAACCCGGTCTTTTTTTGAACGGTAAAGTCTCTTGGATTTCTCATCCATAAACATTGATTGATATAGATATTTTTTAATTTATCTAAAAGAAATTGAAAATTCCTATTCTCGAATAGCTTTGGAACTATTCAGTTTTCTTATAGTTGAAATAACCCAGAGCAATTCCAAGTATTGCAAGAGATGCCACAACAGGAGCAGCAATCCATATGCTGTCACTAGCAAATATAGCAATTACTGCAATAGCTCCTATGGATATACCTCCTACAGTACCAGCTATCTCAACGGAAACATCATCTGCCATAACTTTAAATTTTTTGTATCTCTTATAAATAGTTTTTTATTTGGATTATCCTGAGATATAATCTGGCATTTTATGACCTATCCTCTCCAGAGGTTCGAGAAGTTCGGGTTCTTCCTTGAATCTATTTCTTACAGGTTCAAGTGTGGTAACAACGTTTTTTGCCACACCTTTTTTAAGATCGGCAGGGTGTAAATCTCCCTTTCCAAATATTTCTTCGAGTTCATCGTATCTTTCAAATGTTATGTCGCCACCGTATTTCTCTGGTCTCTCGATTTTAAGGTTTTCATCAGCACCGAATATGTGGAACTTGGCTATCTGAAGTACAGGGTTTTCTTCAACTTCTCCCTGTGGACAGTAGGCTCCATTAATCCTATCCTTGATAACATCAGAGGATGCATGCAGGGGAAACATCGTCTCGGGTTTTGATGAACTCATCTTGCTACCTCCTTTCAGGGATACGACTAGAGGATGGTGGATACAACAAGGTTTTTCATAACCTATCTTGGGAAGGACTTCTCTGGCAAGCATGTGTATCTTACGCTGTTCGATGCCTCCTATCGCAACGTCAAGATCCAGGTACTCGATGTCCAGGGCCTGCATAAGAGGATAAATAATCTGGCTAATTGACTGTGAATCTCTGTCTCCCCTTGCAACTTCTTGCATGGATCTTGTACCTCTGTTTATAGTAGTATTCAAACTCATCTCCAATAGATCATGGAAGTACTCATCGTTTTCCTGAAAACTTGAGCCTTTGATGAAATCAGCCTTTAACCCCAAGGCTTCAAAAGTGGCTTTCCAGTATTCTATCATATCATTTATCCATCCTATCTCTCCTTTCTTGTTCAGGTAAGTATGAAGATCTGCAAAAAGGACTTTTACCTCAAATCCTGCTTTTTGCATATCGACCAAAGTTCTTATGGACAGCCATGTACCAAGATGTATAGGTCCTGATGTCTCATAACCAACATAACAGCTTGGTTTATCCTTTGTTTTCAGTATTTCATCCAGCTCTTCCTCTGTAATGACTTCCTCTGTGTTCCTCAAAACAAGTTTCTTCCTCTTCTTCGGATCCATGACTAAGATTTCCTTGAAAAAAGAAATTTAAAAAAATGTGTCGTCCAATAAGAGAAAATATTAGATTTCATCCATATCGGAGACGGATTCAAAGTTTTCCTTTAGCTCCTTGAAATCACTGTCAACTTTATCTGATTTGTTTTTGGCGTTTGATATATGGTTTCTAAGTGTTGACCAGTTATCTTCAAATCTTTTAACACTTTTCTTTATCTTTTCAAGGCTTTTCTTAACGCTCTCCGCTTTTTCGGAGAGTTTATGCGATTTGATGTCAGCCTTTATCAGTTGCATCTTGTGTCCAAAGGTCAGAGGAGATACTATCTGAACTCCTTTAGAGGCAAATTTTTCCACCATATCATATTCTTCGGAAACGAGGTAGTAGTATATACTCTCAGAAGGTATAAAAGCGAAAGCTGTGTTGACTGTCCCCATGTCAGGTCTTACATAATCCTTCTTGATCTTTTTCAAGTGTCTTTCAACATCCTTTTTGAATTTTCTGGATAGTTTTTTTCCATCTCCATTGATCTCCTTCATCTTCCTGTAATTCTCCATAGGAAACTTCGAATCGACGCATAGCTTTCCAGAAGATGTCTTTATGTATGCGTCAGGTATCTTGCTTTCAAAAACCTTTTTCCTGATACTATACATATCTCTAGGTAGTATATCCTCCAAGATCATCTCTAGTTGTTGCTCTCCAAAACTACCTCTCTTCTGAGGGTTTTCAAGCATGGAAGCTATATCACGATGTAGATCTTTCATTTCATCTGCTTGAGAAGATATTTTGCCTATGTCCTCATAAATACCTGATTTTTTGAGTGATTCTTCAAGAGACATCCTTATATCTCTTGGTTCCACCAGATCATCATTTTTCAATTCGTATACCTGGTAGAGAAGAAATAAAAGAACTGCAAGAACTATTAAAATTAAAATTGTATGAGTTGCCATGATAATAAATATTGGGAGAGCTGATTAAAAAAATTCGTTCGTATTATTCAGTAACCCTGCTGGTTATGTGGTATACTTCCTTGAAAAAGTACAGTAAGACCACAAAAATCATGAAATTAACGAAAACAACTATATAGTTGGAGACGTAAAAACCGAAAAGGCTTCCGATCATATTGAAAGTATAACCAATTGTCAGAACCGATGCAGATATGCTGAGTATTTTGAAAACCTTAGGTGTCTCCTTTCTGGTGAAAAAGTTTGTCAGAGAAATCTCAGGATGATCTTCAAGATTAGATAAAATTTTGATAGTGTAAAAGGATGCCATGAAAAACATCAAGCTGCCGTATACACCATAAATTATCACATCAAGCATCATCTAAATCGCCTCCACCATCTAAACAGTATTGTGCTCATAACAAACATGTAAATTATGCCTATTATCATACCTATGTTCCAAGAAAGGGGGAACTCAATTATACCCCATATAGTATAAAATATAAAGCCTATCATCATTACTACGTTCATAAACAGTATCACAAGGAACTCTCTGTATGTTTTTTTGGGGTGTAGCTGAAAAGAAACTTCGGCTTTCTCCTCATTTTCCTCGAAAATTTGGAATATAGAAAATGCTAGTACACTTATGATTATACCTAATGATCCAGAAAAGGTTATAAACAAGAACCTCATCTGATTCATTATTAATAATTCCATAACCTATAATTGGTTTAACTGATTATAAAATTTAGGTTTAAACTCTGATTCAAAAAAATAGAAGGAGCTTGTGCATATTTCTAGTCAAGAAATGTAGCTCTCTGCACAGTGTTCACAGCAAAATTTTAGTTCTTCTTCATCTATAACCTTTTTTATGCCTCCTTCATATACCTTACATCCACAATGAGCACAAACAGAAAGATCTTTTTCGATCGTTGCAGCTATTATATCAGAGAATATATCAAGTTTTTTCTCTACAAATTCTATTCCTTTTTCTGTCAGTCTGTAAACTTTCTTTCCTCGTCCACCCTCTTCTTCTACCTCTATTAAATTGTTATCCATTAATTTTTCAAGGAAAGGATATATCTGTGAAGCACTTGGTCTCTTACCTGTCTTTTTTTCTACCTCATTCATGAGTTCATAACCGTGTTTTTTTCCCTGCCAAAGGGAAAATATAACAAGCATTTTGACCATGTTTCTTACTTTTACAGGCATAGACAAAAATTAATGAACCATATTTAAAACATTGATATATCATAATAAGATATAAGGGTTGTTGAGAATGGAAAAAGAAGATCTTGTAGATAAATCATTACAAAAGATTGATAAACTGGACATATCAAGGGATGAAGACCTTTCAATCGGTGTTATGAATCTTATCTCACTCGAAGAACATCTGTATTTTAGCAGGATGAAGACGTCCGATGAAAAATATCTTGATATGATGGAAGAAATTAGGAAAATCCGTACAGACATGATGGAAAAGCTTCTCGGAGAAACTGAAGCCGAAGAATGGTGTATCTCCAAACACTTACTCGCCGCATCGATGAGGCTTATTGAAACCGGCAACAAACTCAAAGAAAATAACAACATAAACTACAAAGAAGCATACGAGAGAGCATTTGAACTTTACTCTCTGTTCTGGCAGATCAAGTTGAACGATAAAGAGGGGTTTAAGGATGAAATAACTGATTCAATTAGAGAAAAAAATAACGAAGAGGATATAAAAAACGATGAAAACAAAGATAATCTGATCGAAAAAGCCAAAAACTTTGTTAAGAAAGCAGTGGACTGCTGCATAGAAACCTGATATCAAACAAGAAACAACTGAAAAATTATACCTACTACAATCAGAGACAAAAATGTCAATGCCATAGTCTGGAAAGGAAATGTCTCTTCACGGATTGATGATAATTTTTTGCTCAAAAGAGGTATCAAAAGAACTATTAAACCTCCTACAATACCTCCAAGAAGAAACCCGTTTATAATGTAAGTCCTGTAAAAGGTTGATCCATAGTTACCAAAGAGATATACTGGTAAACTAATGCTTTCTGTAAAAGCATTCATAATAGGTAGAACCGTAAGTAAAAACGAAAAAAGGCCCAAAAATTGTTTCTGATACTTGAATTTATCCCCGAATTTCTTTCTTAGTAACTTATCCATCATGAAACCCATCAAAATTGAGAATCCGCCTACAAAAAGTCCTAGTATCATTACATCAACTCCCAGCCAAGATGCTAGTGCAGCACCTACACCAACACCAGCAGTGCAAAGTGGACAATGAGCAACAACCATTCCATTCAATAACAACAAGACAAACATCATAAAGACTAGTTTAATGATCATCTTACAGCACCATGAAAGTCTCAAAAGTTTCTTCAGAAGAGTCAAACTTGAAAATCTCAAAGTCCTCGGTTTTCGATCCACCCATTCCTGGAGAACCGGACGGCATACCTGGAAGGGCTATACCATCCCAATCTATGTTATCCTCAAATAGTTTTTCAAACGCTTCAACCGGTATATGACCTTCTACAGCATAATCTCCTATAACAGTTGTATGACAGCTCTGAAGTGCTCTAGGAATATCGATATCATGGTATCCATTCGTAACAATTTCTACATCGATGTCTGTAGATGATTCAAGATATCTTGCGTGATTTAAACAGCAACCACAGTCCGGATCAAGATACACGACAGCCTCTTCAACACCTTCTATGGTTGTTTCTCCACCTGTACTTATTGATCCAAATAACAAAAAAAAGCCTAGGATTCCAGAAAAAACCGTCAATACAAAGATTTTTTTCATAATATCACACTCCATTAGAGATATATCTTTATTAGATACATTCTGTAGGTATATTTAAAAAGATAACTCCAGCTTTTTCAATCTACTAGAATTTAATACAACAGATATAGAGCTTAATGCCATCGCTACAGGCGCAAAAATCGGGTGAATTATTCCAAAAAATGCAGATGGAATCATCAAAACATTGTAACCAAATGCCCAATAGAGGTTCTGCTTTATCTTGGAAAAAATAGATTCAGAAAGCTTCACAAATTTTACCACATCTCCAAGTTCATCCTTCATAAGAACAACATCACCGGATTCGATTGCTATATCAGTTCCGGATCCTATCGCAATACCAACATCTGACTGAACAAGAGCTGGTGCATCATTTATACCATCACCAACCATACTCACTTTATTACCTTCCTCCTGTAAACGCTTTATCTCATCAGCCTTTTCACCGGGAAGTACTTCAGATAAAACACCTGAAATACCTAACTTGGAAGCGACTGCTTTCGCTGTTCTCTCATTATCTCCTGTTATCATCAAACATTCCATGCCCATCTCTTTAAGTTTTGAAACAGTTTTTTCAGCATCTTCCTTCAGGACATCCGATAAAGCCAAAAGACCTATAATATCTTCATCATAACTTAAAATACTCACAGATTTCCCTTCTGATTGAAGTCTTCTTAAATCCTCCTTAAATTCACTATTGGAGATTTTTTTATCATAAAAGAGTTTTTCAGATCCTATTAAAACTTTCTTACCATCTATATTTGCTTTTATACCTTTACCAGGTATTGCTTCAAAATCTTTAGGTTCCTTCAAATCTTTGCCTTCTTCAACAGCCTTTTCAACTATAGCCTTACCCAAGGGATGTTCTGAGACTGTTTCAACGGAACCTGCTATTTCAAGAACGTTTTCTCCTCCGATTATATCCGTAACCTCCATCTCTCCCTTTGTTAAAGTACCTGTCTTATCAAAAACGATTTTCTCAACATCTTTAATTAACTGTATGGCATCACCATTCCTAATAAGAATTCCATTCTCTGCGCCTTTACCGCTTCCTGCCATTAAAGCTGTTGGCATCGCCAGGCCCAGAGCACATGGACAGGCTATTACCAAAGTAGCCATACCCGCAAAAACTCCCAGCATTAAAGGCGTCATCGAAAGATCTATCCATGGAAATATTTCCTGGAAAAAGATAGCTACTGTCTCCATTATTCCGGGAAAGATGTTCCAGCTGATAAAGGCCAAAAGAGCTGTGAAGATTACAAAAGGCACGAAAAAAGCTGTTACTTTGTCAGCCAGTTGTTGTATAGGGACATTCGATGCCTGAGCTCTTTCAACCATATCTATGACCTGCGATAGAAACGTTTCTTCCCCTACCTTTGTCGCCCTGATGGTTAAAACACCGTTCTGATTAACAGTGGCGCCAATCACTTCATCGCCTTTTTCCTTGTTGACAGGAACTGATTCTCCCGAAACCATTGATTCATCAACAGCTGAAAAACCCTCTACAACTTCACCGTCTGTGGGTATCTTTTCACCAGGTCTCACAACCATAAGATCGCCTGGTTTCACCTTATCCACAGGTACTTCTTTTATCTCACCGTCAACCTTTATATTGGCGGTTGAGGCCTCGAGCTCCATCAGTTTCCTAATGGATTCGGATGTCTTCCCTTTCACTTTAGCCTCAATAAATCTTCCTGTTAGATGGAAGGTCATTATCATTGCTCCAACACCCGAAAAATTCAATAGAGGTGTGAAAAAAGCGAATAAACCGGTTAGAAAACCGGCTAAGGAACCCATGGCTATAAGAACATCCATGTTTGCGGATTTTTTTGATAAGCTTTTGAAAGCGCTTTTGAAAGTGTCTCTTCCCGCATAAAAAAGAACAGGGGTTGCCAGGATAATCATCCCCATGTTAAAAATAAATTCGTTGGGCCATGTCAAACCAAAAAACATGGAGGGCAGCATCCAAAGAAAAAGGGGTATAGTTACTATCCAGGCTATCTTCATCCTTTCTCTTGATGAATCTATCTCTTCATTCTCAGATTTTTTCCTTATTGAAAACCCTGTTTTTTTCAACTCGTTTTCAATAGCTTTAAGAGAAACAGTTCCACTATCAAATTTTATATTTGTTAAACCTGTTTCATGTCTTATATCAACCTCTATAACACCTTCAACCTCTCTTAAAGTCTTCTCTATTGTGCCAACACAAGAAGAGCAGGATATACCTTCAACGAAAAATTCGGTGTTTTTTAGTCCTCCTTTTTCACCTATAAATCTGTAACCTGAAGACTCTACAGCCTCCTGTAAATCTTCTATCGATACAGCATCTTCCAAAAATTCTATTTTGGCCGTCCCATTAACCAGATTGACCTCGGCTTTTTGGACGCCATCAATATTCAGGAAAGCCTTTTCGAGAGTTTTGACGCAGGAGGCGCATGACATACCCCCTACTTCCACTATTTTTTCACTAGTCATTAAGACCACATATCATATTATGATATATACTTTTAACTCTTTCTATACATAAATAACCATAATATATTTTATAAAAACCAGAGAAACGTGTTAGAACTAAGATATCCTTTCGATAACTTTATCCTTAAAACCATATATGAATACCAACAAAAATCCTGATGCAAAGAAAGCAATACCCGTATTTCTAGCTCTTTCAAACTCTTTCTGTATAACTTCCATCTCAATTATATCCTCTAAAGTGTCTTCAAAAGCTAAATATACTTCTTCAGGTACTTCTTCTGCTGTATCCAGAGTGTTTTCCATGGCTATTGTTATACCTTGATGGATCAGTATCTCTGAAAAGAACAACAAAATACCTATCATCAATGCTACTATCCCCAAGTATTTGAGAGCTTTCGACGTCGGTTTTACAAAGAAAAATATCAGAAGCACCAGCATAGCTGAGAAAAAGAAAGAACCTAATCTTAAATCCCTGCTGTGATTGTTAATCTCCTGCAGATCCTCCATCTCCAACATCATTTCCTCTATTTCAGAAGAAAAAGCCTCTTTAAACCCTTCTTCTGCAATTACTTCACATTCATACGGTAACCTATAGAATTCGTCTTCTAACTCTTCACATTCTATTTCACCACTCTCCAAATCAGTAATAAAACCTTCACCTAACTCTGATTCTATTTGATTCCTCAGCATAATCGTTGTAATTTCTTCAAGAGATTCTTCAGAGGTCATGGTATAAACTGTTGAAGTAACAAATCCGGTCAATATAGATAAAACTAAGAAACTTGTCAAGAAACCCGCAAAAATATTTCTAAATTCCATCATCTACCAGACCACGTTTGAAATTATGATTTAATAGGTTTTCTAATTTAAAAAAAGTTTGTTAGTTCCAAATAATTCTCAAGACTGATAAAATGTCGGACAGATATTTGAAAATTAAACTATAATTTTATCTCAATGATTGAAAGCAAGAAAAAGTACTTTTTTATCGGATTTGTTGCTCTAATACTAATCGGTTTTTTAACGGTAATAGGAACTAGAGAGCACGATTCTTCGGATGAAGTTATTGAAGAAAAGGAAATCGTGGTGGCTGGCTGTCCCACATTTTATAGATACCTTGAACAAATAGAAAATGAAATTGGTTTTGAAACTCTTAAAACAGGATCCACAGGAGACAGTTTGGAGAAATTATTTGAGG
>JALDAH010000001.1 GCA_022729275.1 Candidatus Nanoanaerosalina archaeon | reverse complement strand
GATTGATACGAGATTTATGTGTGGTTTCTTTTCTGCCATAGTATTCACCTTTTAGCATTAATACGTCTAAACCCTTTTTCCAAAAAAAACTTTATAAATATAACCGGTCCTGGAAGGATATAAAAAAAGGTTTACAGGCTTTTAAACCTGTTATAAACCTTCCAAAATGGTTTTTAAAAAATTTATTGTTCCTGCTCCATACCTGGGATTTCAGTTTTCATTCCTTTCCTCTTTCTGATTTCAAGGACGGTTTGTTTCATCAGGTTCTTTGGAAGTGGTTCAAACACCTGGTCCATCAGGTTGTAAAAACCTCTTCCACGAGTTGCTGACTTCAGTGAAGCCTCAAAACCGAACATCTCTGCAACTGGAAGAGCTGCCTGAATCTTTGAAGATCCTTCTTCCTCTTCCATATCAATGATTTTTCCTCTTCTGTTGTTAACTTCTTTCATGGCTTGCCCCATCTTGTCGGAAGGCGAGTCTATCCTGATAATCTGTTTTGGTTCAAGTATCGTCGCATCCGCATCAATCATAGCCCTTGTAATCGCTTCTCTAACGGCTGGGATAACCTGTGCAGGTCCCCTGTGAACGTGGTCCTCGTGAATGGATGCATCGTGTATCTTAACCATCAGTTTAACACAAGGCTCTGCTGCGAGAGGTCCTTCGTCACAAATGTTCTGGAAAGCCTTTACGACTAGTTCCATCACATCGTTAAGAAACTTTACACCTCTTGTCCGGTCGACGAAAAGGTTTCCTTTATGTATGTTGTGAACCTTACTAGCATCTTCTTTTTCTATGCCCGCTTCCATAAGAACATCCCTGACCTTCTGTTCATCCTGATCCCTTACTTTTCCTTCTGGAACTTCTCCAGCTATTATCTTCTCGTATGCTTCCTGAGGTAGGGGTTCTACGGACATGAAGAACTTGTTGTGTCTGTTTGGAGATTTACCCATGAACTCTTCTGATTTACCTTCTATGGATTCTCTGTAAACAACGATAGGTTCTGAAACCTGTATATCAATACCCTGTTCCTGCAAGTATCTTTCTATCTTTGCTTCAATGTGAAGCTCTCCAAGACCTGATACAAGTGTCTCTCCGGTTTCCTCATCTATTGAGATCGCTATGGTGTTATCTTCTTTCGCCCTGTTTCTTAGAGCTTCTATAAGATCAGGAAGATCTGAAGTCCTTTTAGGTTCTATAGATTTTGTCACAACAGGTTCGAAAACGTGCTCGATCTGTTCGAAGGGCTGGATATCGTATCCTTTTTCAACAATGGTTTCTCCTGTAGAGTAATCCACACCGGTAAGTGCTGCGATGTTACCCGCCGGCACAGAGTTTACTGGAAGTTTTCTAGGACCTGAATAGATACCTACCTTCTGAACCCTCTGTTCCTGCCTGGATCCTACACCGAAGATCTCTTCTCCTTCATTTACTTTTCCAGAAAACATCCTAACGGTACAGATGGTGCCTGCGTGCTTGTCTGTCTCTACGTTTGTTACAACACCTACGAAAGGTCCTTTACTGTTACAAGTTGACATGGACTTGCCGTACTCTGACTCCATATCTCCATTCCATATAGCAGGTATCCTATATCTCTGAGCGTCCTTGGGATTTACAAGATGTTTGATAACCATGTTGAGTGTTACTTCTTCTATAGGTGCTTTATTCGCAAGTTCTTTATCCTCATCATTGTTCACATGATTCACGATATCATTGAAATTGATACCTGTCTCTTTCATATATGGTATCGAGATAGCCCAGTTAAGTAGTGCTGAACCAAAGGCAACGGATCCTTCTTTAACTTTGACCTGCCACTCGTCCTTGAATTCTTCAGGACACATCTTCCTTATCAATCTGTTTACCTCTGCGATTATTTTCTGAAATCTTTCCTGCATCTCCTGTCCTGTAAGCTCAAGTTCTTTGATCAGTCTATCAACCTTGTTTATGAAAAGTATAGGTTTAACTCTTTCCTTCAATGCCTGTTCCAAAACCGTTTCGGTCTGAGGCATAACACCGTCAACTGCATCAACTACTACCATAGCTCCGTCAACAGCTCTCATAGCTCTGGTAACGTCGCCTCCAAAGTCAACGTGCCCCGGTGTGTCTATAAGGTTTATCAAAAATTTATCGTCCTTGAACTCGTGAACCATCGAAACGTTTGCGGAATAAATAGTGATTCCTCTCTCCTGTTCCTGATCATCGTAGTCCATAAAAAGTTGAGAACCAGCAAGCTGATCCGAAATCATTCCGGCCCTTGCAAGCAAGTTATCTGATAAGGTTGTTTTTCCGTGGTCTATATGTGCCACTATTCCAATGTTCCTGATTTGTTCAGGATTCCCAATTATCTCCATTATTTTCTTTGTTTCTTCGTCTGCCATCTGTAAGCACCTGTTAAAAAAGGTTTTATGTTGTATTAATTGAAACACAACTGTTTTAAACTATGCCGTGTTCCTACTTCTGTCCCGGTATAAAACGGGAAGAAATCTTTTTTATAAATGGTGGAAGCCTTAAATATAAAAAAACCAAGACCTTTTTTTAAAGATTTCCCCTGGATTTTTCTGCTTCGAGCACTCTTCTAATACCCAAGATGTAAGCAGCTTCTCTTAATCCGCATTCGTCATTTTCACTTGTCTCCCTGACCTGTTTAAAGGCTCTCACCATGTATGCTTTAAGTTTATTGTTGACTTGTTCTTCTGTCCAGTACTCGTGTGATATGTTCTGCAACCATTCAAAGTAGGATACAGTAACACCTCCAGCATTTGCAAGTATGTCAGGGATCACAACTGTATTGCTATTTTCCAAAACCTTATCTGCTTCGGTTGTGACTGGGCTGTTGGCCATCTCAAGTATTATGTTTGCCTTTATTTTATCAACATTTTCTTCATGAATCTGGTTTTCTATAGCTGCAGGTATCAGGACATCCACGTCCAGTTCCAGCAGTTCCTTGTTGGATATCTCTTCGACATCTTTCATCTTACTTAGATCACCATCTCCATCATATTTTCCGTAAAGATCCATTATATCTATACCTTCGTTGTCTATAATACCTCCCTCTGCATCGCTAACTGCAACTATCTTGTGACCTTTATCGTGAAGTATCTTTGCTAGGTTCGAACCCACGTTACCGAATCCCTGTATAGCGACTTCAACCCTGTCAATACTTTCCTCTTTCAAGTATTCTTCAAGGATTATGGCTCCTCCAAGACTTGTTGCATAGCTTCTTCCCTTGCTTCCTCCGAGCGAAAGTGGTTTGCCTGTTAGAATTCCGGGCAGCTTCCTGCCCTTTATTTTTTCGTACTCGTCGGTCATCCAACCCATGATCTTTTCGTTCGTATTCACATCAGGTGCAGGTATATCCTGTTCAGGACCTATAAATCTGTGGAAATGTCTGATATATTCTCTGGAAAGTCTTTCCTTCTCGGACTCTGAGATTTTTGATGGATTGACTTTTACACCTCCCTTTCCTCCTCCGAAAGGTATATCCACTACAGCTGATTTGATTGTCATGAGAAAAGCCAGTTTTTTTACTTCCTCTTGGGAGACATTTTGATGAAACCTGATTCCTCCTTTTGTCGGTCCTCTTGCATCATTGTACTGTATCCTGAATGCTGGAAATATTTCCACCGATCCATCATCCATCTTTAATGGTATATTAGCTGTAAACGTTTTTCTCGGGGTTTTTAATATCTCCTTCTTATCTATGAATCTTCCACCGTTTTTGATCTTGTCCAGCTGTATAGAACAAGTTTTGCACAAAGTCTCCATGCTGTTGTTTCCCAAATCTATATCCATTTCATACACCTAATTCAGTCTGCTCCAACACCTTCGTTCTCCCTCTTCTTTATTCCTTCATAATACTTTCTTATCATATCCATTATCGATTCCGCAGGGTCTTTATCCTCATTTTTCTTCTCTTCATTCATGATTTTTTTTTACCATGAAATATTATTAATATGCTTGTTCCGCTAAAATATATAGTCCAAAACTACTTTCCAAAAACTGATTTACATTTGTTAAAAAGATTATGGAGAAGTTTACGATACATTTATAAGAATCGGATGGGTATTAGATAGAGGGTTGTGGTGTAACCCTCTAAGAAATCCTAATGAACCCAGAAGTTAACTTAATATTAAGGTTAAGCTACTTTAAAAAGTTAATTGTTTTTGGGGGATTTTTCAGATGATTTTATAAGAAGAGGAATCTATGATGAAAAAAATTTTGAAAAACCCTGAGAGAAACGAGTTTATTAAGAAAATTTTTTCTAACAGATCCTTGATGGAAAAATATGGTGAAGAGATAGAAAGTTTAAACAGGGAGATGGAAATTGTCTTCTCAAAAGGAGAAAAACGAGATGTTAGTTACGAGGAAAAATACGATGAGATGAAAAAATCCAATCCCTATGGAGCAGCATATCTAAAAAGATTTATAGATATCGTTGAAATAGATGGAGAATCAGATTTTTCAGAAATAGAAAGAGCATATGAGAACTTCATGGCTATTGGTGATGATACTAAAAACCCAGATGTCTATGCATCAGCTGTTAAATTGCTGGAAGGAAACGATCTTGAGGATACAGTGTTATGGAGAGATAAATACCTTGATGCTGTTGGAAAAACATGTGAAAGTTTTTTGACTTCCGGTAGAAGCTACATTTTTCTAACAGATCTTCTCCATGAACCAAGGGATGATGCACCTCGGTTTGACAAACGTTTTGAAGATGTCTATAACAAAATTCTAGAAACGGGAAGAGAAAAGAATGATTTCAGGATTTTATCAATAGCTTATGGACTTGTTGATCATGTCGAAAAAGTAAAAGAAGGTATCTTGAACGAGAATCTGGGCAGTATTGAACTTGATGAACATGTATCAACACGTTTCAAAAAACAAAATGCATACTATGAGCTCATGACAAGTCTATCCAATAATATTATATGTTACAGTTCTCAGAGGTACTGGTTAAGGAAAAATATAGGTCTAGAAATTCCTCCATATGAAGATATCAACGATGATTCAGGAGATTACGGTTTCGGAGATCTAGCAGTTGACCCTTTATGATAAATTCGATCGGATAATTCAAAGAAAGGGTAAAAATAGGCTGACAGCGTCCGGATTTTTCCGCCGATTAGGCAGTACTCACCTGATCGCTGAGGGACTTTACTTCCGTGTTCGAGATGGGTACGGGTGTTGCCCCCTCGCTCTGGCCGTCAGCAACTATTTGATATATAGCAACTTTTTTATACTTTTCCAAGTCTATTCCAACTCTAATCAATAAGTATGTCTTCCAGTATTTTTGCCCTTCCCTTGGGTATCTGTGTGACCAGACCATCATTTTTCTTCAAACCGCATCCAATGATTTCTCCCATGAATTCCAGGGCAACATAACCGTTTTCAACATTGTTTTTACTTTCATTCAAACTGATTTTTTCTCTGTCAAAGACCATCTTTTTAAGGGATGCCCTGTCAAGCTCGATAACATTTTTGGAAATATCTTCTCCAACCACCTGTAAAAAATATGTGGTTGGTTTTAAGCCCATACCTGTATCTCTTAAAGCTCTTATACCCGCTGTTATGCATTTGTCTTTAACTTCCATATTTCTTGGTATAATCCAGTAATCACCACTTCTCTCAACAAACTTGTAGTCTTCAAATATATTTTCAACTCCAAACCTTTCCTTGATGTATATCTTACATCTTTTTGAACTTGGCAATAAATATCCCTCCTGAGTCAAGCTGGTGAGGGTAAACCCTCACACATTTTTTCAGCTCTTCCGAAAGTTTTTGTCCATTCCATTCAATCAAACCCTTGGAATGTTCGAAACAAAATTTAGGGTCAACTAATTCTCCTCTTTCAAGAAATTTTTGCACGTTTAATTCGTTCTCCTCCGGAGCGAAAGTGCATGTGGAGTAAACTATCTCGCCGCCTTTCTTGCACAATCTAAACGCTTTGTCCAGGAGCTGCTCTTGGAGTAATGAGATATTCCTTATGTCCTCCGGATCCGCACCCTCTCGAAGATATTCTTTCTCTCTAAGATTTCCTTCAGCAGAGCATGGTGAGTCAATCAGTACCTTGTCGAACTTTTTTCTTTCCGTTATCTCTCTCGCATCTCTCTCAATGACTTTAACGTTGAGACAACCAAGTCTGTATATATTAGCAAGTAAACTTTTTATTCTGTTGGAATATCTGTCGTTCGCAAGTATGTCTCCTTTGTTATTCATCAATGCAGATATCTGCGTAGTTTTTGAACCCGGGGCGGCACACATATCGATTATCTTGTCATTACTTTTCAGGTTGAATGCAGTGGGAGGTATCCCGGAAGTTGATTCTTGAGAATATATCATTCCCATCCAGTGCTGAAACAGTTTACCAGGTCTTTCATCCACCTTGAAGAATTTTTCGTTCCATTTTCTCTGTTGAAATCCTATACCCTGTTCTTTAAAGCTTTTTTTGATTTCTTTTATACTTGTCTTGTTCGTATTAACTCTAATATCGAATGGCTGATGAGTCTCAACCACTTCCATGAACACATCATAGTCAGGTATGATTTCGCTATACCTATCCATTATTCAACCATTCCGTGTCGTCCTCAACAAAGTTAGATTTGAAGACAAGTATCCTTAAAGTTTCATCAGAGTTGTTCACAACGCTGTGAGTATCTCCAGCTTCACACAACAGTATCTGTTCCTTTCTGGTCTCCACCTCATCACCGTTGATCACTATCTTTCCCGCAGGCCTCAAAATATAGAAAATTTCCTCTGTTTTTTTGTGCCTGTGTGTTTTTACTTCATTACCAGGTTTTACTTCCACTATCTGTATAATCCTTCCATCTCCAAGTATATCTTGATCTGCCAGAATTTTTTTCCTGTAATTGTTTTTGTTTATCCATCCATCTTTGTGTCCAACAAAATCCATTTGAATAAAACCTCAGAAATCTTTCCTTAATATTCGAGTTCAGCAAAAGGAAGTAATTTATTTGGAAAACTGTAACCGTTCTTATCCATTTCATCTTTGAAATCCAGTATATTGCTCTCCACTCTTTCATGTGTCTCCAGGTAATGTTCTGCGATTTTCTCGGAATCAACATCTTCATCCCGGAAATCTATCAAATAGCTCCTGTCTCTATCTATCCCTTCTTGGTATATATCATCAAGTATTTCATATATATCTTCTTCCCCTAACTCCTTGTTACTATCGAAGATCTCCTTGTCCAGCATCTGAAAATCGTAAACATTCTCCTTAGAATTAAGGCCCACATGTACAAGGTATTTGTCCTCGCTGATATCCTCCAGTATTTCTCCCACGTTTGAACCCTTCTCATTCAAGATTTCATCGTAGAAATAATCTTCAGCCTCATCATAAAACATGTCGTAGAACCTTTCAGCATCATGGTAACCGTTCTTACCTATCTTTGAGGCAAGCCCTTCAGAAAGAATAGTTTTGTATTCCCTTTCTTTTCTGTTGAAACCGTAATCGCTTTCCGATTCTAGCCTGAAATCCTCAAGGTGAACTGCTTCATGGAAAAGTGTTTCCACAAAATCTCTGTAGTTCTGTTCGGATTCAGGTATTTCAAGAAACTTGTCGTTGATCTTGATTTCTCCACCTCTAATTCCCACACCGGTTTCTGAGGGCTCTATATATGGGATAGTTACTCCACCAATAATATCAGGAAGGTCCGAGAACTCTATCTCCCTGTAACCAGTAGCATCCTTGAACTTTTCAAGGGTCTCAATGTATTCATCAACAGTTCTCTTCTCTTCATTCTCGAGCAAAACTGTTACTTCTGTGGCATAATTTTTCATTTCATCCATTGAGATCACAATAAAAATACGGGAGACAAATTTTTATAACTTTCAGACCTAAAAATAGTTTTCGTGAGGTCTTTAAATGGTGGAAGAAGAGAGTTTTCCTAAGTCTCTTGGTATTATACCGGATGGTAACAGAAGATACGCAAGAAAAGAAGGTTTGACTCACAGAAAAGCTTATGAAAAAGGATTTGAAAAAGTAGAAGAAGTTTATAAATGGGTTCTTGATCAGGACTATATAGAAGAAGTTTTTTTCTATGCTTTAAGCACGGAAAACTTGAAAAGGGATGAAAGAGAGATTGAAATCATCTTTGATCTGTTCAATAGAAAAGCTTATGATCTCTATGAGTCAGAGATTATGAAAGAATATGACGTGAGCATAGAGTTTCTGGGTAGAGAGGAACTTCTTGAACCTATTTCTGAAACCATAAAAGAAATAGAAGAAAATACTAAAGAGAGAGACAGTTATAAATTGAATATATGTATAGGTTATGGCGGTAAAAAGGAGATAGTAGATGCAGCAAGAGATTTGAAGCTAAAAAATCTGGAATTCAATGAAAAAAATCTGGAGGAAAACCTTTACACCAGTTCCAGTATAGACCTTGTTATCAGAACAGGAGGATATCAGAGGCTTAGCAATTTTCTGATTTGGCAGAGCTCGTATGCTGAACTTTTCTTTACTGACCAGCTTTGGCCCGAATTTTCTGAGCAAGAGTTCGAAAAAGCGATAGAATTCTACAGATCATCCGAGAGAAACTTCGGAAAATAGTTTTTTGTGATTTCTAGTGAAAATTTAAAACGTTTATCTCTCTTTATCTGTACATGTTTTACAAGAAATTCTTTTTCGAAGAGGAGGATATTATTAATGGAGGTCCTTTATTCGATGCAAAGGTCGAAGCAGAACATGGAATGGTCAAGGGAGCAATGTATCACCTTGAAAAAACCGATTTGGATTCAAGAGAAAGAAATGAGATAATGAATAGGGCTTTTGAGAGAGGCATACCTTTTCACATGAGGAATGCAAGGGAGTTCGCTTTAGCCGGAAACGTGTACAGAATGGAGGATGACCTTAAAAAAGCGAAGGAATATTCTGAGAAACTTGGAGTGGAGTTACCTAAGACTTCTATAAAACTGATAAGAAGAAAGGGATACCTTGAAAAAGTCGATAATTATTTTGAAGAGACATTGAAGAAGTTATCCGATGAGGAAAATACCCCTAAATTTAGCGAATACAGTCTCTCTAGTGCCAGGATGAGGATGGCTAATGAGTACTTGAAGGTTATGGATATCGAGGAAGAATTATCTAATGAACTAAAAGAAGGAATATGCTGCATAATAGACAAATTTTCGGATAAAAAATACTCAGAGGCAGTTGAGAAAGTTAAAACTGTAAAAAACAGGTTTGAAAATATATATGAAAGACTTTTGAGAGACTAGAAACCATCTCTTTCAAGGTAGAAGGTGTGAAGCAACTTTTCCGATTTGTCTGAAAGAGGTTCATCCAGAAAATCATCGTAGATCTTCTTTACAGCAGGGTTATTGTGTGAGAGCCTTAAATCAGAATTTTCATCGCTTATATACAATGCGGCCGCTCTTTCTGGGAAAAGATTGTTTTCTGATCTGGGCTGGCCTCCTCCACAGACACATCCTCCTGGACAAGCCATGAATTCTATGAAATGTACCTCATCTCCGTCATCTAACATCTCAATAGTCTTCCCAATATTTTTACCTCCATGGGCCACAATGAACCTTACTTTTTGACCATCTATATCTACTTCTCCTCTTTTGATTCCGTGTTCTCCCCTGACTTCTTCAAGCCTGAAATCGATTTGTCCCCCATCAAGTTTATCATTAGCTGTTCTAATTGCTGCTTCCATCACTCCGCCTGTAGCACCGAAGATCTTGCCTGCACCTGTGGATATTCCCATTGGATCATCAAAATCTTGTTTTTCCATATTATTGAGGTCTATAGATTCTTTTTTGAACATTTTTGCGGTTTCTCTTGTCGTTAACACGTAATCAACATCCTCTTTCATTTCTGTCCTTGATACCTCGAATTTCTTTGATGTACAGGGCATTATGGAAACAACAACAATATCTTCTTTGTTTTTATCCATTTTTTCCGCAAAAAATGTCTTTGTCAGGGCCCCTACCATCATGTGAGGGCTTTTACAGCTTGATACATTTTTCTTTAGTTCAGGATGAAAATGTTCCATGTAAATTATCCATGCAGGACAGCAACTTGTTATCATAGGGAAAGGTCCACCACCTTTGATCCTTTCTATCAACTCCGATGCTTCTTCCACTATTGTCAGATCAGCACCGAATACTGTGTCGAAAACCCTGTCAAATCCTTTTTTTCTCAATGCGGCGACCATCTCTCCCTCCACATTTGTACCTGGTTCCATCGCAAATAATTCTCCCAGAGAGGCTCTTACCGCAGGAGCTGTTTGTGCAACAACGAACTTTGTTTTATCTGAGAGAGCTTCTTCTACTTTTTTCAAGTGGCTTTTTTCCTTCAGGGCATCTTCTTCACATCTCAAGATGCACTGCCCACACCTTATACACGCTACTTCAGATAACTTTTTTTCTCTGTGTGGTGTGACCCTTGATTCGTGGCCTCTACCCGCAAAGTCGATTGCATGAACACCTTGAATATGGTCACAAACCTTTACACATCTGCCACAGTTGACACATTCCTCCATCTCTCTCAGAAGTGACTGCCCCATTATCTCCAGCTTGTGGTCTTCCTTGTCGAACCTGTTGTTACCCAAACCAACCTCTTTAAAAAGCTTGTAAGCTTCAGATGAATCCTTTTTTTGTTTCATTAGCTCAAGATTTTTTTCACGGGCCTCCAAAACTCTTTCAGTGTCGGTCTTTATTTTTGAACCTTTTTTTGGATAGGTTGAACAGGAAGTAACGAGTCTTCCATCAACTTCCACGAGGCAAACTCTGCACCTTGAATCGGATCCGATTTCTTTCAGATAACACTTTGTAGGTATTTCTTTCCCTTCTTGCCTGCATATCTCAAGAAGTGTGTTTTCTTCATCTACTTCTATCTCTCTTCCGTCAAGTTCTATATTCATTGTTCAACCTTCTCAATA
The DNA here is from genome assembly GCA_022729275.1 of Candidatus Nanoanaerosalina archaeon. Lineage (GTDB taxonomy): Archaea > Nanohalarchaeota > Nanosalinia > Nanosalinales > Nanoanaerosalinaceae > Nanoanaerosalina. The sequence continues at coordinate 39,750 of JALDAH010000001.1, read as the reverse complement.
AAATCATTTTTGAAATGTTCCAGACCCGTCAAAACGTGTTTGCCAACAGTTTTGCCGAGGCCACAAAGGCTTGTCTGGTTGACGTGACTTGCAGTTTTTTCAAGTTCCTCTATATCTTTTTTAGTTCCTTTTCCATTACATATTTTTCCAAGAAGATCCAGAATTTCTTTTGAACCTTCTCTGCATGGTGTGCATTTTCCACATGACTCATAAGTATAGAACTCGGAGATGTTTTTGCATATATCCACGATGTTGTTGGTCTCATCGATCCATATAAGGGAGTAAGTTCCGTGGAAACAGTTTTCATCGCTTATCAGTTCAGGTGTTATTTTCATATCTTTTTCTATAGGCATTATACCTCCAAAATTACCTAAAGACATTGCTTTTAATTTGTTTTTTGGTCTAGCAAGATCTATAAGGGTTGAAACTTTAACTCCGAGCGGCGCTTCAAAAAGTCCAGGATTAGAAACATTTCCTGAAAGCGAGAAAAGCCTGAGATTCGGATTCCAGTCATCGTATAAGAGCAGTTGAGGTACACATGTTATTGTCTCAACGTTGTTTACAACAGTTGGTTTACCCCAGAGTCCTTTCTGTGTGGGGTATGGAGGTTTTTTCATGGAATTACCTCTGTGGCCCATGATTGATTGTAGTATAGAGGTTTCTTCACCGCATACATATGCTCCAGCACCTCTGACCATATTTATATCGAAATTTCTGGGGGTTTTATTGTTAAGTTCTTTTATTTTTTCCTCAATATCATCTCTCAGGTATTCGTATTCCCCCCTAAGGTATATATACGTCTTTTCAACATCCAAAATTTTTGAAGCCATCATAACTCCTTCTATAAATGTATCAAGGTTGTTCTCAAGAATAAACTTGTCCTTGAAAGTGCCTGGTTCTCCTTCATCAGCATTGACCACAAGATATATGTTTTCTTCTTGTTCCAGAGCCATTCTCCATTTTTTAGCAGTTGGAAAACCCGCACCACCTCTACCTACAAGGCTTTTTTCCTCCATCCTCTCCAGCATTTCTTCTCTTTTCATACTTCCAAGTAGTTTCAGAGCCTCCATCTTTGTTTTTCTCAATATCTGCATCAGTCTCTCAACTCTTTTATTATAAAATCTATTCTTTCTTCTGTCAGTTTGGTGTATGGTTCATCGTTCACCAGCATTGCAGGTGGTTCGTTACAACAACCGATACAAGAAACCCTGAAAAGAGAAAATTCACCATCTTCACTGGTTTCACCTGTTTTTATACCGAGTTTTTCCTCAAGGTAATCCTTCAAAGTGTCGCTTTCGTTTAGAAAACACGGAGTCGACATGCATATCTCTATGACATTTTTTCCAACAGGTTCAGTTCTTAGCATTGTGTAGAACTGAGTTATGCCATATAGTTTTGAAAGAGGAACATCGATCTCGATACTTACCTGTTTCAATACATGATCGGATAGGTATCCGTGTCTCTCCTGCTCTTTCTTCAAAATATTTAGTAGAGGTTCTTCAGGCAACTCCATACATGAATAAATTCGGCTGTCTGTTAAAAATACTTTTTCATACAGTAATATTTTTTACAGTTCGAATCAAAATAATTTTCATGGAGGAGATAATAGCACTAAAGCTTTCTAAGAGAAGGAAAAACGCTCAAAAACTTCAAAAAGTATTAACAGGATTTGGAAGTTTAATAAAAACAAGGATAGGCTTTAACAGAGGAGGAGAAACAGGTGTTATCCTACTGGATGTTGAAGGAAATGATTCAGCTATCAAAGAGTTCAAGAAGAGAATTTCAAAGGAGAGAGGTGTAGAGATAACGGAGATAAGTTTTGATTAATTCTTCATAAGATCTGCAACTTTTTCGATGTTTTCCCTGTAACCTTTTTCTTTATCCACAGGTGTCTCAAGTATCAAAGGTTTTTCCTTGATCCTAGGATGGTTCACTATGTTTTCCATACCCTGTTCACCTATCTTTCCTTCTCCTATATGGGCGTGTTCATCCTTTTCAGAACCCTGAGAATACTTAGAATCATTCAGATGAATAGCTTTAACGTTATCCCAACCAATCTTTGAATCGAATTCCTCTACAAAATCATCAAGACCTTTTTCGGTATGGATATTGTAACCAGCGGAAAAAGCATGACAAGTATCAATACATACACCTGCCTCATCGAACGTCAGTTTAGATTTTTCAAACATCTGTGACAGTTGATCGACGTTTTTTCCAAGAGAAGTTCCCTTCCCTGCAGTGTTCTCCAGAAGAAGCTTAGTATTATCGTCTATAACTTCTTTGACCATATTTAAGCCTTGAATTATGCTCTGTATTCCTTTTTCTTCTCCAGAACCTGTATGGCTTCCTGGGTGAAACACGACATATTCCATACCCAGCATTTTAGCCCTTCTCAATTCCTCCTTCAATGTTTCCACGGATCTCTTAAAGAGATCTGGTTTAGGTGTTGCAAGGTTTATCAGGTAGTTGGAGTGTACTAGGATAGGACCCCAACCTCTCTTATTGTACTCCTCCCTAAAATTTCTGGCTTCTTTTTCTGAGAGTTTGCCGAACTTCCATACCCTGGGAGAATGGACAAATACCTGTCCACAGTTACCACCCAGTTTTTCCTCTCTGTCAAGAGCTTTTATGAAACCTCCTGAAATTGATACATGAGCACCGATTTTGATTTCCATAGATAAAGAAAATGAACTGAACGTATTAATTGTTTCGGAAAATTGGTAAAAAACAAAAAAATCCCTCCTCCCCGATTTGAACGGGGGGCATTCCGCTGACTGGCTTCCATTGGTCAGCACCCGGCTGGAACTACAGGCGGACGCTCTGCCAGACTGAGCTAAGGAGGGTTTCTATTTTAGATGAGATATTACTGTTCGTTTATATCTTTTTCCTATCTGAAAGACTTTGTTGCTGTTGATACAATTCTTTAAACCTTAGATATATAAAATCTGATGAACCTTTTTTTGACAGGTTAGATTTAAGTAAACTTGTGTCGAACATATGATTGTAGGAGGTTTATACTGTGCCCTTGAAGAACATTTTTGGTGGAAAAAACAATCAAATTGAAAAACTTGAGCCTGAAGAGTACGTAGAGCTTGAGCCAGGAAACGATAATAAGAACAAGAAGGTAAAAATTAGGGTTGCTACCCTTCATGAGTTCCGAGATTCAGAATCGGTACAAAAGATGTTGAGAAACGGAGACATCGTATGGGTGAAAATAAAGCCTCTCAAGGAAAAAGACATGACAGATCTTAAGAGAGCTATTGACCGTATCAAGAAGACTGTGAGGTCAATTGATGGAGATGTTGCAGGCATAGACGAAGAATGGCTTGTGGCGACACCTCATTATGCACACGTTCACAGGTAAGAAGGAGAGTTTTTTTCTCTCTGATTTTTTGTTTTTTTATTCTGATTTCTTCTCGTAAGTAGTTTTTTCGTATCTCCTGTGCATTAATGGATCGATCCTGGCCCAAATCTTGTCAATATCTCTGTTTCTTATAGCATTTTTTCTTTCTAGTAACAAAATAGATCACTAAAAGGTTTTTAGATAAGATGTTATATATATTTTTCTGGAAAAGATTTATAAGTAGTTTTATGAGTTTTAAAATATTTTTAAAAGATTTAAATCTATTTTATTATTTTTAAATAATTTTTAGAAATAGTAACAATTCTTTTTTTCAATGTTGACAACCAATTTAACCCCATAACTTTGGAAGAAACCTGTTTCACTAGGTGTAGAAATGAAATATTTCAAAAATAAAATTGTGAAAGGCATAAATGAAGTTTTTAATGTTAACGTTTCAGTAAAAGATATTGAAGATTCAGAAGGGGACAGAGGAGATTTTGCTTTTCCTGCGATGAAAATTGCATCTGAACTGGATGGAAAACCTAGAGAGATAGCTGAAAAATTAAGAAAAAATATCGATCTTGATTTCTTGGAAAAAGTTGAAGTAGCAGGACCAGGATTCGTAAACTTTTTCATAAAAGAAGAATTCTTTGCCAGAAAACTTGATGAAACATTGAGTAAAGACAGGATGGGTGTAAAGAAAAAAACAGGGAAGGCACTTGTAGAATTTTCATCGCCCAATGTTGCGAAACCGATGCACATAGGACATTTCAGAAACAATGTTCTAGGTGATTCAATACAGAGAATGTTAAATTTCATTGGATATGACACTGTATCCGAAAACTATATAGGTGACTGGGGAACTCAATACGGTAAACTTGTTTATGCTTTCAAAGAGTACGGCAGCCTCAAGAAATTTGAGCAGAACTCCATGGAACATCTATATGAATTATACGTTGAGTTCCACGAAAAAATGGAAACCGATGATAAACTCTTGGAAAAAGGAAGGGAGTGGGCGAACAGAATAGAAAATAAAGAAGAAGAGGCATATCGCCTCTGGAAACTCTTTAGAGAAGCATCGATAGATTATCACAAGAATGATTACAATAGGATGGGTATCAGTTTTGACAGATGGACAGGAGAATCAAAAATACTTGAGGAGACAAAAGAAGTCCTTGAAGAAGGTCTAAATAAAGGAATTATAAATAAAGATCCTGATGGTAGTCTTTTTGTGGATTTTGGTGATGAAATGCCGGCAACAGTGCTTAAAAAATCTGACGGGACGACATTATACCTTTCAAGAGATATAGCGAATTTGAAAAAAAGGAAAGAGGATGAGGGCTTCGATCTGAATTTATATGTGGTAGCTTCTGAACAGGATCTTCACTTTCAACAACTTTTCAAGATATGTGAAAGGATGGGTATAGATACTGATGGATGTGAACATATATCTTATGGTTTATTGAACCTTAAGGATGGTTCTATGTCCTCAAGGTCTGGAAATATTGTCAGGATATCTGAACTGATGGATAAAGCCATTGAGAAAGCTAAAAAAAGAATAGATTCTCAAGAACTTAAGAAAAATGCTGATAAGATAGGTATAGGTGCTTTAAAATATGCTAATTTGTGTGTAACTAAACAGAAAGATATAGTTTTTAACTGGGATGATGTTCTTACCTTTGAAGGTGATTCAGGTCCTTATCTCCAGTATTCCAATACAAGAGCTAAATCTATTGTTCAAAAAACTGATTTGAAAGGCGAATTCAAGGGAGATTTGTCGGAGATGGAGTACTCTTTTTTGAAAAAATTATCGAAATTTCCTGAAATGATTGAAAATGCAGTGGAATCAAGAGAACCTGCAAAAATAGCCAATTATTTATCGGAACTATGCGAGATTTTCAATAGTTTTTACCATAAATGTCCGGTTCTAAAAGCGGATGAAACTACAATGAAAAGAAGGTTGAAACTTGTAGAATTGTTTGAGAGTGTTTCTTCAGAAGGTATGGGTCTTCTTGGTATCGATTGTCTCGAGGAAATGTAGCTAAAAAGTTCAGTACAGCTCCCATTCACCATCTTTTTTATACCATATACGCCCCGATCCCATAAGAATAGGTTTTACATCACTGCTGTGTACAAAATAATCTGTCTGTTCAGAATCAAGACCCAAGGATTCGACTTCTTCGACTTCTATTATGCTCTGATAAGAGTTTCTTCCCAGCAGCATACCTGCTCTTCCCCTTATCTCAAGAAAAGTGTTTTCAAGGAATCCAAGTGCAGAAATCTCTTCTATGTCAGGTATGCTTATGAAATCTTCTATTATATCTTCCTTTCCGGTCTTTTCCAGAATCTCAGCCTTACTATTGGGTATTTCTTGTTTTTCGGTGAAATTTAGAAGTCCTGAAAGAAAATATCCGTCCTTAACTTTGAAGATATCTCTGTACTTTTCTATAAATTTGTTGACAGAGTTCTGTTTGTATTTTTCTGTTTCATACAATTTAAGTTCATTTATAGCCAATTTATAGAGGTTTTCACCAGTTATTTTATCTTCTTCTCTCTGGTCCTTTTTTTCTCCTTCAAGCCTTCTTTTAACGTCTTTGCCCCACATAACATAGGAATCAAATATATCCTTAATCTGTTTACTATATATGTCTTCTATATTTTCTTCCCTATATTTTTCCTTTTCCATTTTGGGCTTCCTAAAAAAATACTTAAAAAGAAAATGTTTGTTTATAAGTAATCTATATAAACATTTAAAAAGGTTTGGTAGGAAAGAAGAAAAAAAGAAAAACAGGATCAGTCCAGTCTTATGGTCTCAAGGTTTCTGGGAGAAGTCGTGTTGATATTAAACATTTTGTGCAGGGTTGAGGAAAGTCTGAAAGTTGCGTTGCTGTCTCCGTGGTTTGTTAGGATTTTCTTGGGTTTGTTCGGTAAATTGGAGACATAGTTTATAAGCTGGCTCTTGGTTGAATGTCCTGAAAAACCCGTGGCAGTCTTTATTTCCAAGTTCATCTTTGTTGGTTTTTCGTTGCCAGGGAAAGTGACTTTTTTTGTTCCATTTTGTATTTTGTTGCCGTATGTGCCCTTTGCCTGGTACCCAACAAAAATAAGTCTGTTATTTTTGTCTTCTGCAAGCTCATCGAGATAATACATTATTGGGCCACCTGAAATCATTCCAGAAGTCGCAAGTATAACGTTAGAATCTTCCTTAACAACTTCTCTTCTTTCCTCCTGTCCGCCAATCCTCTGGAAACATTCATGGAGGAAAGGATTATTTTCATCGTTGAATATCTTTTTCTGTACTTTTTTGGAGAGATATTCTGGATAGGCTGTATGTAAAGCAGTTGCATCCCAGATCATCCCGTCAAGATAGACAGGAACATCGAAATAATCTTTCTCTGCTTCCTCCGCAAGAAGCATCATAACTTCCTGAGATCTACCAACTGCAAAAGCAGGTATGATAACATGACCATCGTTTTTGATAGTCTCCCTTACCATCTTCTTGAATTGTTCTGTCGATTTCTTTCTCGAAATCTTCTTGTCCTTCTGATCACCATATGTGGATTCCAAGATCAGGGTTTCAACCCTGTTGAACTTTGGATCAGCAGGTCTTAGAAGCTCTGACTTATCATATTTTATGTCGCCTGTGTAGACTATGTTGTGGAGACCTTCACCAATATGAAGATGCACAGAAGCACTTCCCAGTATATGTCCTGCGTTGTTAAATGTGAGTCTCATGTCAGGAGTTATGTCCGCTACTTCTCCATATGAGAGGGGTATAGTTCTTTTTATCTCTTCTTTGATATGTGTTGAGTCGTAGGGAGAGCTTTTACCTTCTCGGTGAAGCACATCCAGATAATCTAGTTGTAAGAGTATCATAAGATCTCTTGTGGGTTCTGTACAGTAAACAGGTCCATCGTAGCCGTACGCAAAAAGATAGGGTAAAAATCCGCAGTGATCCAGGTGTGCATGAGTGATAATCACGGCATCGAGAGCCTTCAAATCAAGTTCAGGCACATTTAGTATAGGGTATGAATCCCTGTCTTTTCCTGAAGGATTTATTCCACAGTCAAGCATAACGTTTGATTCCTCTGTCTGAAGCAAAAAGCTGGATCTTCCTACCTGCCTGCAACTACCAAGTCCGGTTATTCTGATCCATTCGTTGCCTATCGATTTGTTTAACTGGATTTTTTTACCTATATCATTTAAGAAATCTTTTCTGAACTCTGAACCTTCCTGTATTATTTCACGTGCTCTATCGACTACTTTAGAATCTATCGCAGGTATTCTGTTGACTAAAGGCATCCATCTTGTTTTTTTCTTGATCTCTTCGAGGGTTTTTCCAGACTTTCCTATGACTAGACCAGGTTTTTTTGCCTCTATTATCACTTTACCGAAACCGGGCTGGAAATGAATATTTCCAAGTCCTGCCTCATCAGGTACGAGTTTCTGTATAACCTTCTTGGCTTCGGAAGCATCTACACGTATGTTGGGTGCTGGTCTAACTTCCACTCTCTTCTTGAAATTTGATACTATCTGTTTAATTATATCTTCGTTGTTAAGGAAGAAATCCTTGTTTCTCGTATAGAAAACTATATCGGATGCCTCATAACACGCTTCCTGTATGGCTGCATCATGCGGCAGCATCTTCTTTACTTCGTCTAATCCTGTCACTCAGAAATCCTCTCCTTGTTATATTTTTTAAAATGAAATGTTTTTTAACCAAGGTACTCTTCAATATCTGATTCATCGAGTTCCTGGTAACCTTCTTCGGTGATGGTTACTACATCCATACCGTCCCCAGAAGCAGTATCTCTTTCACTTGCTGCTTTTATAGCTCTTATTGCAAGTTTAATACCTTCTTCATGAGGAATATCCTCTTCATACCTATCTTCTAAAACACCATAGGCTGTAGGCGATCCTGAACCAGTTGCAGTAAATTCTTTGTGATCCATCAATCCTCCAACAGGATCCAGATCATATAAAACATCCTGCGGGTTGGTTCCACCTATTATAAACTGATTCATGAATGGAAGCATCTTGTTAGCATTTAAAACATTTGATAGAAGAGTTGAAGCGCCTTTTACTGATAAATCTCTATTTTCAATATTGTAAAGATTGATTTGAGCCCTCATCAACCTGACGATTTTTTGTGCATCTCCTACTGATCCTGCAATAGTCATCGCAATATCATCATGTAGTTTAAAAACTTTTTTAGCTTTTTTTGAGGCTTTAAGATGACCGATTGTTGCTCGGTTGTCAGCTGCAAGTACAACACCTTTATCTGTAATTAATCCAAGTGTAGTTGTACCTGTCTGCATCTTTTTCATATCTTTTCCTTGCATTTTCTGTCCATCCATACTATTCATGGTAAAACACCAGACTGCTTCAAGAATTCTAAAACAACTTACAACTCTAACATTTAAATAAGTGGTTGTTTGTGATCCGGATTAGAATGTTTGACAGTAAAATATTTTATGTAATGAAGACATAATTTTTTACAATGGGAAAATACTCGAACCTTTTCATAGGTATAATTGTTTTTGCGATAGGTTTCTATATAATGGAAATGTACAATTCCGTGATTGAACAGGTTGGAGAGATACCGGACTTCTTTCCGTTTAATTTGGAACTTATAGCCACATACGTTCAAAATATAATGTTGGGGATTGGAGCATTACTAATAGCTGTTGGTCTTATAAGGATCGGAGTGATGGTTTTCAAAAAATACAGGGAGAAAAAGAGAATTGAAAGCATTGGGGAGATTGATGAAGAAGAAAAAATAGAGGGCAACATCGAAGAAAAATCTGATCCATCCAAAGAACCTGAAAGTGAGAAAAATGTAGATGAAGAAGAACAACATTATGAGAGAGCTCCTTCAAGAACTGATAAAAGGGAGAGAAGGAAACGAAGAAGAGAATTAAGGAGAAAAAGAAACAATCACAACCATTAAAAAATAAAGGCACTGAAGAGTTCTTAAACCCTTCAATAGTTCTTAGCAAAATAAGCTATTTCTTTGGCAGTTTGTCCACAAACCGCACATTTTTCACCTTCTAAGTTTTCTCTCTTTAAAGGCACCAGAACAATCTCTGCATGCACTTCTTCTTTTACCATTTCTTCACACTCTTCTCTTCCACACCAGAAACTTTTGACATAACCCTTCTTCTTATCAATATTTTCCAGTATTTCCTCAAAACTTTCAGCTTTACTTGTATGTTCCTCCCTGTAATCTTCTAGTTTCTTGTAGAGACTGTACTGGATATCCTCCAAGATATCCTCAACATTGTCCTCTATTTTTCCAAGTTTGACGGTCTTTTTTTCACCGTTGTCCCGTCTTACCACTGTTAATTTCTTTTTTTTGACCTCGTTAGGCCCTATTTCTATTCTAATAGGAACTCCTCTGAGCTCCCAGTGGTTGAATTTAAAGCCAGGGCTCTTTTCCCTGTCATAATCTATCTCTGTCCTGAATCCGTTGAGTTTCTCTTTTACCTTTTCCGAAAATTTTTCCACCTTTTCATCGTCCTTCCCTACAAATATCGGCACTATGATCACTTCCAATGGAGATATATTTGGAGGTAGCACCAGGCCCTTGTCGTCACCATGAGCCAGGATAAGTGCTCCTATCGCTCTAGTAGATATACCCCAAGAAGCTGTGTGGCATAGATGTTTTTCCTGATATTCATCTTCGTATTCTATTTCGAATGCGTTTGCAAAATTTGTTCCGAGGTTATGAGATGTACCTCCCTGGATAGATTTACCATCAGGCATCAAACATTCGACTGTAGTGGTCATGGCAGCTCCAGGGAACTTATCGTGTTCTGGTTTTCTTCCTTTTAACACAGGTATCGCCATTATATCTTCGTAGAGTTGTCCATACTGATCCAGTCTCTTTAACACTTCCTCATCTGCTTTTTGTTTGTTTTCATGTGCTGTGTGTCCTTCCTGCCAAAGGAACTCTCGGGTTCTTAGGAAAGGTCTTGTGTCTGTAGCCTCCCATCTCATTATGTTCGCCCATTGATTTATCCTGAAAGGAAGATCCCTGTAACTTCTGATGTTTTTTGACATGTACTCCGCTATTATGGATTCAGAAGTAGGTCTTATAGCAAGTCTTTCCTCCAGTTTACCGTCTTTACCTGCATTTTCAACCCATGCGACTTCAGGGTTGAATCCCTCAACGATATCCTTCTCTTTCTCAAGATATGATTCTGGTATTAGCAGAGGGAAATAGGCGTTATCAACCTCGTTTTCGATCATTTGGTTGAACTTCTTTTTTATCCTTTCCCAGATTTTCATACCGTATGGTCTAATAATCATACAGCCCTTTACAGGTGCATAATCCGCAAGATCGGCCTTTTTAACAACCTGCGTGTACCATTCTGAAATGTTTTCATCTTTCTTTACTGTTATACCCAGTTCTTGTTTTTTAGACATATCTATCACTTCTGTAGAAATTTTGTCTGAACAAATTTTTGTTCAAGAAAAAAGTGGAGTTCACAAATAGATTTCCAACTAAGAGTTTTTCTTCAACTTCGTGGAACATATTCACCCTTCAAAACAATCCACCTAAAAACTTTTTAGGTGATAAACATTTTTAAAACCCGAGTCCTTACCTTTCTTAATTTTTTTAACCTATCAGTCCTAATAAATGTTTAGGTGTCAAGATGACAGATGAAAATTATGGTGAAATCCTTGATGGAACCATTTCTGAAGTAAAACAAGAAGTTGGAAAAGATGAAAAAATAGATCTGGAAGAGTTACTTGAAGCTGAAAAAGAAGGGAAAAACAGAAAAACTTTGAAGGAATGGATACAAAACAAAATCGAAGATAGAGAAGTTGAACTCGAAGAAGAACCTGTTTCTGATGAAGAAGCTATAAGCACTTGGGAGCGACCCTTCGTTAACATCTTATTAGGGATGCTTATAGGTTTTGCGTTTACATTTATAGTGATGTATCCAGCTGAAATGGTCGAGACCGAAGAATTCACTCTTAATGAAATCGATGAGATGGTTACGGATTACATCGTGCAGCAGATTGGAGATGTAGATGACGACATAAATATTACAGTGATCTCCATAGATCAGGAGACCTATGAGGATATATTTGTTGTGACGATGTTGTTGGAGGATGAACAAGAGACCCAGGAATTTAATGTGTATGTATCGAAGAGATCAGGTCTAATGTTCATGGGAAGTCTTGCAGGAATAGATCCTATAGACCTTGAAAAGGGAGAAATAATCGGGATGATGGATTAACTCCATAAAATCCCTTTTTTCCTTATTTTCTATACCGTTTTTAAGATTCGGTTCCGAAAAAATGTTTTAATGAAATTAGCTGTTGTAAGTGACACGCATTTTGGTTTTAAGTGGAACTCTGAGAGAAATGAAGACAGCTTCCAAAATGCAAGAGAAGCCTTTAAGAAGGCTAAAAAAGCAGATGCTGTTCTCCTACCAGGTGATATTTTCGATTCTAAGACACCTAACCAGGAAGTTTTTTCGGAAGCATTCAAAATTTTCAAATTATTAGGTGATGATAGAGATGATGCGGCAAGAATCAAAAATTATAGATGGAAAAATAATAAAACACCTGTAATAGCAATACACGGCACACATGAGAGGAGGAGCAACGAATACGTTAATCCTATAGAGCTGTTGGAAGAGGCAGGAGTTTTGATACATCTTCACAACGATTATGTCACCCTTGAAAAAGAAGGTGAAAGGGTTAACATTTTTGGTATGTCAGGTGTACCAGAAAGATACGCTTCAGAGATACTGAAAAACTGGAGTCCAACACCAAGAAAAGGTATTAATGTGCTGATGCTTCACCAGTCGATCGAGAATTTTGTATATACAGATAAAATAAACAAGGGGCTTTCACTTTCGGATATCCCAGATGGTTTCGATTACATTATAGATGGGCACATACACTGGAAAAACCTTGACTTTGAAAGCAGAGAGATGCCTCTCGTTTTTCCAGGTTCTACCATAACCACACAGGTAAGGAAAAAAGAGGCTGAAGAAGAGAAGGGCATAATCTTTATAGATACTGAAAAAAGAGATATCAGCTTTGAACCATTAAAATCCCCTAGAGACGTTTTTCACCTTGAAATTGATGTCTCAGAAATGGAAGGCAGAGAGATAGTGGATGAGTTAATAGAACAGGTGGAAGATATATCATTAGAAAAAGACAAGAAACCTCTCGTTAGGGTTGTTTTAAAGGGAAAAACAGAAGCATCCTTTAGTAATAAAGAGATAAGAGAAAAAATAGATTCCGCAATAATCAAGATAGGTGATAACACAGAAGGGATTCAAGATACAGATAAGAGTATTGATACAGGAAAGAAGGTTAATGAATTAGGTTTCAGATATATTTCAAGGGATTTTAGTTTTAATGGTATAAGAGAAATTTTTGAGAAGCTCTGTGAGGAAGAAACAAAATCCGTACTTGAAAGGTTTGAGGAAAAAAACCTGGAAGAACTTAAAGATTTCATGGAGAAAATAAATGAAGAAAAAAACGAGGAGAAAGATGTTAAGAAGGATGGAAAGACCGTACTTGATTATTTTGGAGGTTGAATAAATGATAAAAAAAGTAGGTCTGGAGAACTGGAAATCATACAGGGAGGAAGAATTAGTTTTTGATGGAGGGGTAAATGCCCTGGTGGGAGAGATGGGATCCGGAAAATCATCGGTACTTGAATCCATAGTTTTTGGTCTTTACGGAACTTTACCATCTATAAAGGAGAGAAGGATAAATATAGATGATGTAATTAGAAGATCTCCAAATCAAGAGGATTCGGCCAAAGTAAAAATAGTTTTTGAGATAGAGGATACATATTCTGTTGAGAGAATAATAAAGAGAGGTAGAGGGACCACAAAATCGATTCTTAGAAAGGAAGGTGATGTGATTGCCGGTCCTCAGGCAACTGAGGTATCTGAAAAAATCGAGGAAATTATAGGTCTTAACTTCGATCTTTTCACCACCATTGTTTTTTCTGAACAGAACTCCCTGGATTTTTTTCTTGATATGCGACCAGGTGAAAGGAAAGAAAAAATAGATAAACTTCTCGGGTTGGACAGATTTGAAAAAGCACGCAAATCTCTTGTGAAACTTAAAAATTCTGTGAGAAACAAGCGTGAATACAAGGAGAGTGATTTGAAGGACAACAAAGAGAGCTTTGAGGAGAAAGATTTTGAGAAAATTATGGAAAAAAGAGGAAAAATTGAGGATAAGATAGAAGAACTTGAGGATAGGAGGAAAAAACTCTCGGAAAAAAAGCAAGTTTTAAATGAAAAGTATGAATCAGAAAAAAAAGCCAAAAAGAAACACGAAAAATTGGAAAGAAAAATAGGGGAAGTGAAAGGCGAGATTAATTCTTTAAAGGAGAATCTGGACGAATTAGAGGAGGAATTGGAAGAGATAAATATTGAAGATAAAGATAAAATAGATAAAAAAATCTCTGAGATCGATGAAAAAATATCAAAGGCAGAAAAAGTAAAGGAGAGACTTTCCAAAAAGAAGAACAAAGTAGGATATAAGGATAAAAACATTGGAAAAATTGAAAAAAAGATTGAAGAGTTAAATGAAGATAAAGAAGAGTTTGAAAAACTGGAAGACGTTGAGAAATCTATAGAAAAGAAAAAGAAAAAGTTGGATGATAATAAAGATAAGATATCCGGATTAAAAAGTAAAAAACAAAACCTGGATGATTCCATCGAGCAACTATCAGATGCTGAGGGAAAATGCCCGACCTGCAACAGAGATCTGGATGATGAACACAGAGAAGAGTTAATCATATCCTTCAGAGAGGAGAAGAAAAATTTAGAATCAAGAAAAGAAAGTATAGGAGAGAAGATTGAAGAGATATCTGAGGAACTTCAGAAATTGAATAATAGGAGGGCCGATATCTTGAAACTTGGGGATGTTGAGGAAAAAATCAGTGATAAAAAGAAAAAACTAAGGGAAGAAAGATCTGAGAAGAAAGTTTTATCAGGGAAAATAGAAGAACTTGAAGAGAAGCTAAAGGATTTGAACAGAGAAAAGCTGAAAGAGGAAAAGGAAAGGATGAAAAAATTGAAGGATGTCTTCAAATTCAAGAAGAAGTTAGAAGAGAGAAGGAAAGCCCTAACATTTATTGAGAAAAGTAGGGAGGAAAACGATTTTGATATTGATCGATTCAAAAATATCGAGAAAAAATTCAATGATGTTAAATCTGATATAAGAGTAGTTGAAAAGGAGAAAGAATCAAAGAAAGAAGTCCTTGAACAGTATAAAAAACGTGTTGAAGAACTGAAAGAGAGGAAGTCTTTGATAGATGATATTGAGGAGGATATTGAGAGATACAGGATTTTAGAGGATTTTTTCGTGTCTTTTAGGAAAAAGCTTAAAGAAGCTCAGGAACAACTGAGGAAACAATTCATAGAGAATCTAAATGACGTTATGCAGGATATATGGGCCAATATATATCCCTATGATTATTATTCTGATATCGAGATCAGTGTAGAGGAGGATTATATACTGAAAATCTGTGATTCAAGAGGTAATAAGGTACCTGTAGAGGGTGAAGTTTCGGGTGGAGAAAGACATTCAGCCGCTTTGACCATGAGATTAGCGCTTTCAGCCGTACTTGGAAAAAGATTTAATGTTTTGATGTTGGATGAACCAACCCATAATCTTGACGAAAGAACTGTTTCAGATTTGTCGGATACTCTTAGGGAGGATATATCGATTATAGTGGACCAGCTTCTTTTGATCACCCATGACAAAGATCTAGAGGATTCAGTTACATCTTATCTTTACAGGGTTTCAAAAGAGGGATCAGGAATATCGGTTTCAGAAGAAATTTACATGGAGCAGCATAGACCGTAAACTTTAACCTCCATCATGGATAATAAATGTCTATGGTTGAGAGAAAGGGATTTGTATCAACTCTTGAGGCGGTGATCGCTTCAACTATTTTTTTCGTTTTCTTAATAAATATACTTCCATCTCTTGTTAGTCAGCCGGTTACACAAGAAATTTCTTACAGAATCACAATGGAAACTCTGGAATCTATGGATTCAAAGGGTCTTTTGAGAGAGAAAATTGTTGAAAGAGATCCGGAATCCATACACGATGAAATCAACAAATATGTGTCTACAAACACAGCCGTAGAAATAATTTATATGGACAAGGAGGGAGAAACTGATTTTGATTTAAGTGGAGACTATCCAGAAGATTTTAAGGTCAGTGCTGGTTATGTAGTTACCGTTGATGAAGACGTGTTGGAAAACGGAAACGAAGTTACTTATTCGGTGGTGTACGTCTATATATGGTGAGAAGAAAAGCTGTATCTCCACTGGTTTCCTATATGCTTGTTGTTTTTTTAATTATTTCGGGTGTTATTATTGTTCTTACTATGGGTATGCCTCTGTTGGAGAGATCAAGACAGGTCGCATCAATACAGAGTGCTCAAGACACTCTGCTGAACATCGATTCAAAGATTAGAGAAACTGTCTCATATGGTGAAGGAACGATGACGGATTTAACTATCACTTCGGACTATGGTAGATACACTTTCGAACCCACCAATGATACTTTTTACTACACGATTGAAACAGAAGCGGAAGTTGTCTCTGCAGGCGCTCATACTCGTATTGGACCTGTAAATATGTCTTCAACTGATGGAGTTAACATTAAACTTTCCCTTGATTACTCAGATGAAAAAATAAATCTCACGGATCCGGATGGAAGAGAGAGAATAAATTTTGGGCAGGGATTCTCCAATCTTCGGTTTAGAAACAGGGGCGAAACTGATGGGAAGGTCAATTTGGAGGTAGGATACCGATGAGGAAGGGCCAGTTTTTCACCATAGGTCTTATATTGCTTGCTATAATGATACTTGTAGTCGTTGGATTACAAGGAAGAGCTTTTTTAACAGAAGATTCTGATCCTCATACGAGAGAGTTCTTTGAAAAGGGGATTGAGGAGATACCTTATCTTATAGATAACAGTTTGAGTCAAAGTTACACTTCAAGTAATGTTGAGGAAAACATAGAGGGCTACATGAATTTTTTGGTAACAGTAAACTCCGGTAAGGGTATCGGAGCTAATTATGTTTTAATTACAGGTATAGAAAACGAGAACGGTGACCATGATATTGTTGTTGGTAATTACTGGGATGGTATTGATTTTGTAAACATTACTGTTGATGGTTCTGTTGAAGAATCGATATTTTTTGACTCCGGAGAGTATACCGAAACCGTTGTTCTTGATCTAGATCAAGAGACAGAGAATATAGGTCTGTTATTTGATGAAAGTTTTGAAACTGTTGATTTCCAGGAAAAACCTTTTTATATTATCTATGGAAGAACTGAGATGTTCAATGAGGTATGGGTCAAGACAGAAAAATCCGGTCAATAATCAAATTACCCAGCTACGTCTGTAATCACCACTTTTACTAACCTTGTAACCGTAGTAAAGACCTACTACAAGACCTGTAAGATGCGCTATACTTGCGATAGGAGTTTGCTGGGTTAAAAGGAATAAGTCGAATAAAGCAAATACTACAAGAGCCGTTCTTATACCCATAGGTATTATAAAAAATGCTAAAACTCTTATCTCAGGTGCTATAATGGCAAGTGCAGCGAATACACCATATAAAGCCCCTGAAGCTCCTACTGCTGGTGTGTTCAGACCTGTTATCTCCAGCATGTAAATAGCGTAACCAATTGATGCTATTATGCCTGATAAAAAGAACATTTTTACAAACCTCCATGTTCCTATTCTCTTTTCCAGTTCCGAACCAAAGAAGAAGAGAACTATCGAGTTTACAAAGAGATGTGTGGGATTACCATGAAGGAATATTGGAGATATTAGTCTCCATGGTTCTGTGAAGGCAAGCTCAGGAACCAGCTGAAATAGCTCGTTGAAACCAGGTACAAATAGCTGGAATAGGTATCCCAGAAAAATCATTCCAAGCAATGTGAATGTTGCCATGTCAGGAAAAGCGTATCTTAAAGCTTCTGATGTAGGACTTCTTCTATAAGATGTACTCCTAGGAGATCTATAACTATCTATTTTTTTCTTTATTCTTCCAATGATACTACCTTTTCCTCTCATATTTTTCTCCCTGTATTCTTTTTCCTCCTGAACCGCATTATATATTATTTTTCTGTTCTTCTGCTGCTCCAAATACGGTTTCATTTTTTCACAGCCATGGTTCTCTGGTAACCTGTGTTTTGAACACAGCTTCTCCCCACAGAACTTGCACTTGAAGGGTATCGATATAGTTTCCCCACATTCCGAACATTTGACCATATAACTGAAGTTGTAATCAAACAATAAAAAACAAAGGTTTGGAACCTGTTTTTACACAAGTTCTCCCAGATCTTCAAAATTCATGTCCGTGTAGAGCCATCTCTCCAGCTTGTTCGAAAGTTCCGATATCTTTACCCTTACCTGTTCCTGAGAATTTCTGTCTCTCATCGTAACAGTATCGTCTTTTTTCGTGTCAAAATCAACTGTTACACAAACAGCTGTACCTTTGGCATCGTTCCTGGCGTATCTTTTACCTATGCTTCCCCTGTCATCGTACTCAACATCGAACTTCTGCTCATGAAGCTGTCTGTATATCTCTTCTGCAATGTCCGGTAAACCCTCTTTACTGACAAGAGGGAATACGGATACATCGATTGGAGCCACATGTTTTGGTATATTAAGAACTCCTTCTTCCATGTCGAAAAATATGTCCAGAACGGCGAATGTGGGTCTGTCAGTTCCAAAAGCTATCTCCAATATATGAGGTATTACTTTTTTACCATCGTTTGTCGTAACACTCAGATCTTCGTGTGAATATTTATCATGGCTTGAAAGATCGTAGTCTGTCCTGTCATGGACACCGCATACCTCTGTCCATCCGAAACTGTCCAGCCTTATTTCGACGTCCCAGGCCTCTCTGGCGTAGTGAGATTTTTCGTCGTCACCGTGCTCTCTTAATCTTATCCTATTTTTTGGTATACCTATTGATACAAAAAGATCATAGGCAACTGATAAACACCAGGAATATGCTTCTGAAGAAAGATAACCTTTTTTTCTTGCTTCTTTGATGGTTATCATTTCCCATTTCTTTTCCTGGTTCTGCATCTCCTCTGAATACAGAGGTAGCTTGGTCTCCTTAACTTTATCATATTCATTCCAGCTGTTTTTATGATCAGGATGAACGAATATTTGACCCTCTGCCTGTGTAAACTCTCTACCCCTCAGAACATGCTGTCTAGGACTTATCTCGTTTCTGAAAGCTTTACCAATTTGAAAGACTTTCATAGGAAGCTTCTTCCTAAAAAATCTCCAGTACCTTTTGAAAGGTAGATAGGTTGTTGTAGCGGTTTCAGGCCTGTTATATGATTCCTGACCAGCAACAGAGGTTTTCATCATCAGATTGTAGTCGTGAACCTCTTTTTTAAAACCGCCTCCGCATGAAGGGCATTTGATTCCCTCGTCATCGAGGATATTCAATAATTTTTCATCGGAGAATCCGTCAGCGGTTTCAATCTTTGTCTTTTCCTCTATAAGTTTGTCTGCTCTGTAACTGCTATCACATTTTGAGCAGAGAACCATTGGATCAATAAACGTTTCAAGATGTCCTGAAGCCTCCCAAACTTTTTTCGGCATGATTATAGGGGCTTCAACCTCATAGAATTTGTGATCTCTAAAGACATCTCTCATGACGTTCTCTAGCTTGTTCTTGAGAAGTTTCCCTGAAGGTCCGTAAGTGTAAAATCCTGCAAGTCCATTGTATATTTCAGGTTCAGGACCCCAAATAAAACCGTTCTGTTTGACATGTGAATCAAGTTCTTCTACAAAATCTTTTTTCTCCGACATACGGACCACTTCTAAAATAAATTGACTCCAATTTTTTAATATATTGGATTTAAAATTTTTGGTATTAGGTGAAAAAATTTGTCGAATACAGAGGAAGGTAGAAAAGGATTGATCAAGAAATACTTCAACAGAATCATACCAGGAAATAAAAAAGGATTCGATCTTATAGAAAAAGACACGGAGTATTTTTTGGATAAAAGAAGGGAATTAAAGGAAAAAATAAGTCTCAGAAGAGACAAGAGAACTCAGTTGTTGGAGGAGCGATGCCAGCTTTTCAAAAAACTTGTCGATACAGAAGATGATTTTCTCGAGAAAGAACTCGCAGAAGAGATTTACTCGGTGGAGAGTGAGATAAAATTGCTTCAGGATGAACACAAAGCACTTCTGGATGCTTTAAAGGTCACTAATACAATTGTGAATATAAAGAAGAAACAGAGTTTTCTTGAGGAGAGAGGACTTTTTGGAGAGATAAGTTCTCTTGATAAAAAGGAGTTTCTGAACATTTTCAGGAGAACAGATGTTTATGAGATGGTCAAAAATGGAGAATGGAAGCTTCTTGAATCGGTATTGAGGGATCGTCTGCTTGAGGATGAGAGCAGGGATGAAAGAATAAAGGAGATATTGGAAAAAGCAAAAAAGGAGAGCAATTGATCAGTCATTATCTATCTGGTAGTTCCTGATAAGAGTCTTAACCGCTTCTAACTGCTCTTCAGGGTCTTCAGTATCAAGCTGTTTCTTCATCGAGTTATGTTCATTTACCGTCCAGCCTTCACCGTATTTGTACTGATACTCGACACCTTCTCCTTTGATGTGGTCTATCAATATCTTGACGAGTTCTTTGAGTTTTTCATTGACCTCTTCTAGCTCCTCGAAATAGTTACCCTCGAAGTCATCAAGATCTTTAACCATAACTTAAAACAGTTATTTCTCACTAATAAAAATAACACGTCGATTTTTTTGATAAAAAATTAATAATATGCCTACAAAAATAAATCTCTATGACCGAGATAAGAGAAATCTTCAGGGCATATGATATCAGAGGAAACACGGAGGAAAACCTTACATTTGAAGTTATGGAAAAAATAGGCAAAGCATTCGGAACCTTTATAGATAAAAAAGGATATAAAAAAGTTGTAGTTGGTCATGATGCGCGTAACACATCAATAAAATTAAAAAAAGCATTTATAACTGGTATAAAGAGTTCCAAAGTTAAAAGGATTGTTGACCTAGGACTTGAGCCTTTTGGAACAGTACTTTACTATGGATGGAAGAGAGGTTTTGAAACAGCTTATATAACCGCCTCGCATCTTCCACCTATGTGGAACGGTGTGAAGTTCTACCACAGTAATGGAGTTGGATACCTTGAAGAGGAGAACAATCAGATAAGGGATATATTCCTTGAAGAATCTTTTGAAGAAGGAAGTGAAGCTAAAGTTTTGAAGGATGATGTTCGAGATGAATACATTGATTATGTGGTGGAAAACGTTACTGGAGGAGATCTAGATGTTGTAATAGACTGTGGTAACGGTGTTGCAGGTCTGACCGCACCAGATATATTGGATGACCTGGGTTTCAATGTCGATGTTCTACACGGAAAACCTGATGGGGATTTCCCCAACAGAGAATCCGATGTCAATGAGGAGTCGATATCCAAGATGCTGGAAATTATAGAGGATTATGATATTGGAATGGCATATGATGGGGACTCAGATAGGTGTTTTATAATCACAAATAATGGAGAACTTCTAAGAGCCGATGAAACAGCTTACTTGGTTCTAGAAAAGCTCTTAGAGGAGAAAAAGGGGGATGTTGTTGCCAACGTAGAGTGCTCAAGAAGAATCGAGGATGTTGCGGAAAAACACGGTAGCAAAGTTAAAAGGGTGAGAGTTGGACACACATACCTCTTCAAAGCTATTAAGGAAAATGAAGCAATATTTGGGGTTGAGAGAGCCGGTCACTTCGCTGTACCTCAGATATTTCCTCTTGATGATGGAGTCGCAGCATCAGCACTTTTCGCATCAAAGATTTCGGAATTCGAGGATATAGAGGAAGAACTGGATGATATGCCTGAGTATTTCGGTGATAGGATACCCTTTAAATGCCCTGACTCAGACAAGTTTGAAGTAGTTGAAAAAATAAAGGATAAACTTGTAAATGAATACGAAGAGACCAGTACAGTGGATGGCGTCAGAGTCGAACTTGAAAACGGATGGGTTCTTATTAGAGCATCTAATACATCCCCAAAAATAAGGATTACAATGGAAGCTAAGACAGAGAAGGATTATAGGGAGATAAAATCAGAATTCTCCAATAAACTTGAGCAAACAATCAATGAAGTCGTTGGAAAATAAGATGAAAGATGAAAAATCTGTAATAAAATGGATGGATAAAAGTTTCATTCAAAGGGAAAAAGACTCTACCAAGGGTGAAAACGGAGTTATAGGTGTTGTCGGAGGAAGCAAAAACTACATATCCACTCCTTCTATTGTAGGTATAGGAGCTCTCAGATCAGGAGCTGATCTAGTAAAGATTGTGTCAAATGTGAAATCTGTTGAAGTAGCATGTAACCACAAGAAAGGTTTTCTGACATCTAGAATCGATAAATATGATGGAAATATTCAAGAAATCGTCGAAGAAATCTCGGGATGTACATCGATGGTGATAGGTAACGGTACAACAAAAAACCCTGAAACCATTGAAACCCTTCTAGAGGTATTAAAATCCTCGGATTTACCGGTAGTTATAGATGCTGATATGTTGACAACAAGGTTAAAAGATCTGGATTTTGAGGGAAGAAAGGTTGTACTGACACCACATGTCAAAGAGTTTGAAAGACTTTATGAAGAAGTTGAGGGAGATTTGGCGGCTATAAAAGAAAAAGTGAAAAAAGCTGCAAGAGTATACCAGTCAACAATAGTGTTAAAAGGAGAAAAAGATGTTATAAGTGATGGCAAAACAGTTTTTGTAAATGAGACAGGTTGCCCATACCTTTCAAAGGGAGGTACCGGGGATTTATTGGCTGGAGTGTTAGCTAGGTTTTTATCGGAAACCAATGGGTTGAAATCCTCATGTTTAGCAACTTATCTTATTGGTAAATCAGGTGAAAAAGCTTTTGATGATATTGGTCCTGGTTTTTCACTGGAAGAACTTGGAAAAAAAGTCTCCATAGTTTTAAAAGAAGATTTTGATTTATAGACGTTTGTCATTGAATTTTTTTAGAGCTATCGCACCAGCACCCAGAAGAATGTTCTTCTCACCTAATTCAGAAACTCTTAATTCGGGCATGTTTTCCTCATCTATATATGTGTATTCATGGTTTCTAGTAGGGTTCTCAATTAGTTTTTTCAACTTCCCAAATACCATTTCCTTGGATTTAAATACAGGTGTGCCTCCGAAAACCAAGAGACCTGGCTGATAGGCATTTATTATTTGTCCTACACCTATGGCGTTGTATTCTGCTGCCTTTTCCACGACTTCTAAAGATTTTTCATCATCTTCAAAGGCTGTCTCATATATCTCTTTTGCACTCATTTTTTCTCCGTGGATTTTTTCGTAGAGATTTACAACCCCGTTTCCTGAACCATAACTTTCCCAGTGGCCTCTCCCACCGCATCCACATTTCAAACCGTTTTTTTCCACAACGTTGTGACCCACTTCTGGTGCCTGTCCTGTTTCCCCTGAAAAAATCTCTTCTTTTTGTTTATCATATAAACCAAGGCCTATACCACTACTAATTGTAAGATAACCTATATATCTCGAATCAGATTTTTTGCCATGTCCAAAAAGCACTTCAGCCAGTACACCTGCATTAACATCGTTTTCCATGTAAACTGGTTTCTCAAAATTTTTCTGAATCCTTTTGGCTACAGGTATAGGTTCTGTCCTGAATGGAAGGTTGGGAGGTGTGACAAAACCATTTTTGAAATTCCATTTTCCAGCTGAAACTACTCCTATGGAAGTGATTTCTTTGAGTGAAAAAGATGATTGTTTTAATGTTTCTTCTATGCATAGGAGAATGTCTTTCATATAATCTCTCTTGTTATCACTTATGATTTTTTTCTTGTTCAATCCATAAATCTTGGAGTATTCCTGGTCTATTATACCCGACAAAATAGTCGAACCTCCTGTCTCAAAAGCTAAAACTTTTTCTCCCATAATTAAAATAAAGTTTACCCCTAATAAAATGTTACACTTCAAGACTTTGTAAACGTTTATGGTTAAAAATCATTCTCTACAAAAAAATTATGTGTATCGATGGAAGTAACAGAACTTGATATATCTGAAGATCTCTCGGAGAAACTTTTGAATAAAGGCATAAGGGAACTCAACCCACCTCAGGAACAGGCCGTAGACAAAGGAGTTTTAAAAGGAAAGAGTATGATAGTTTCATCTCCAACAGCTTCTGGAAAAACTCTTATAGCTACTTTGGCGATTTCAAAGGTTCTTGAAAGAGGAAAAAAAGCCATTTATCTTGTCCCACTAAAAGCCCTTGCATCTGAAAAATACAGGGATTACCGGAAACTCTTTGGCAATGATTATAATGTTTCTATAAGTATTGGGGACAAGGATTCCTCGGGTTCAGGTCTATCTTCCAAAGATCTAATAGTCATGACTGTAGAAAAACTAGACGCTGTTCTGAGACATAACCCTACATGGATAAGAGATGTTGATCTTGTGGTGGAGGATGAGATACACCTTTTGAACTCGAAAAGTCGAGGTCCTACATTGGAAGTTACCCTTACAAGGTTAAGAGAGCTCATGGAGTTTCAGCTGTTGGGTCTGTCCGCAACCATTAACAATTCTGATGTTCTAGCTGATTGGCTTGATTCCGTACTTGTTGAATCTAATTACAGACCTGTAGAGCTAAAAGAGGGTGTTTATTGGGATGGAGAGATCGAGTTTTTTTTGAACAAAGAAGACGTGAATATTAGTTCAAGGAGCGAGAATGAGTTATTTAAGAGAGGATCAGAGAAGCTTGAGGAGGAAAAAGCTGAAGAAAAAATAGAAACGGAGTCGCAGGATATAGGGAAAAAGAACTCCAAACCCACACTTGATCTTTTTCAGGATGCTTTAGAAGGAAATAAACAGACCATAAATTTTGTGAATTCCAGAAAAAGTGCGGAAGCTGAGGCTGAGAAGGTTGGAAAAGTATGTAAAAGCTTTTTAGATAGAGAAGATTTAAAGAAGCTTGAAGAGTTATCAGAGGATATAAGAGAAGTACTTGGAAGCCCGACAAAACAGTGTAAGCGACTTTCAAGGTGTGTGAAAAATGGTTCAGCTTTCCACCATGCTGGTCTAACATCTCAGCAGAGAAAAATGGTGGAAGAAGCTTTCAGAAGAGATATCATCAAATCGGTCTCGGCGACACCGACACTAGCAGCAGGTGTTTCATTGCCTGCCTTCAGGATTATTATCAGAGATCTTAAGAGATATACTGATTCTGGTCTAAACTTTATACCTGTACTGGAGTACAAACAGATGGCTGGAAGAGCAGGAAGACCAGAACATCATTCGGAGGGACAGGCAGTATCAGTTGCAAAAAACCAGGGAATGAAAAAAG
The DNA here is from genome assembly GCA_022729275.1 of Candidatus Nanoanaerosalina archaeon. GTDB lineage: Archaea > Nanohalarchaeota > Nanosalinia > Nanosalinales > Nanoanaerosalinaceae > Nanoanaerosalina. The sequence goes on along the minus strand of JALDAH010000001.1, from coordinate 14,995 downwards.
AAATACGTGATAGATATATACTTGGGGAACCCGAAAACATATACTCAAAACTTGCGGTAGAACCGGTACTTAGGATGCACACACTTTCTCTTATAGCAACAGGATTTGTTGAAAACTTTAATCAGCTTAAATCATTTTTCTCAGAAACTTTCTATGCTTATCAGTACGGCGATATAGGTGAGATAGAAAACAAACTGATGGGTGTATCTGAAAAACTGGAGGAGTACGACTTTATTCATATACTTGAGGACAACAGTTTCAAACCCACGAGGATAGGGAGAAGGATAGCCGAACTTTACATTGACCCTGAAACTGCTTACCACTTTATAGATTGTATGGAGTCGAAAAGAGGTTCTTCCACATCATTACCATTGTTGAACATGTTATGCCAGACAGTTGAGATGAAACCATTACTTAGAGTTAAGAATAAAGAAGTAGCGGATCTTGAGGATATAGTTGGAAGGGAGGAGAAAAAGTTGTTTAAAAGACCTCCTGATCCATGGAATCCCGACTATGAATCTTTCCTTGAATCTTTCAAGACCGCTATAATGATGCAGTCTTGGATTGAAGAGGTGGAGGAGGACAGGATGATGGAAAAGTTCGGAATAACACCCGGAGGTATCAGGGCAAAGGTGAACAATGCTGATTGGCTTCTATATTCATTAGAGGAGCTAACCAATCTCAAAGGATGGGAGGATATTAATGATAATATCAGGAAATTGAGAACAAGGATTCAGCATGGTATTAAAGAAGAACTTGTTAAACTTGTACGTTTTAAACAAATTGGAAGAGTAAGAGCCCGTAGGTTATACAATAACGGTATAAGAACTAGTACGGATATAAGAGAGACAGGGTTCACGAAACTGAAAAAACTTATAGGTAAGAAGACAGCTAAAAAACTTAAGGAACAGGTTGGTCAGGAGAACGTGTTCGACAAGGAGAACATAATGGATTACTTCTGATCAGTGTTTTTTGCTCTTGTGTATATTGAGACCCTTTAAGGTATCAAAAGACCTTCCACAGATTTCGCAAATATTATCTTTCTCTTCAACTGTTTTTTCTGATTTCTCACAACCCTTTGAATGTTTCTTGAGGCCCATCCATGTCTCAAACTTTTTTCCACAACCACAAATATATTCTTTATCTTCTTTTTTATTTACAACTAACACATAATTACATTCAGGACATTTATCGGTCACTTCAATATCTCTCTTACACATAGGACACTTGACTTTTTTTTCTGGTTCATCCCTAAATATAACAAAAAGTGCATAAATAACAGGTCCGGGTACAGGTAAAACAACAACTATTACCAACAAAGCAATTTTTTCTACAGTAGTAAAGTCCCTGTAAGCCATATCAGTAATTATCAATATAAGAACGGCCATCTGTATGAAGAAGAAAAACATAAACTGCTCGGTCGTATAAAATTCGGATAATTCAGTGAAAAATTCCTGTATCCTGGATGTAACCATAACAAGTTAAGGTGTGAACCTACAATTTAAAACTTGTCGATTAGTAAAAGTGTTTATGAGAACACCATCACTCGTTGTGAATCTCAAGACATACAAAAGAGGTTCAAAGGAGAAAGCCGTTAAACTTGCCAAAAGATGTGAGAAATTGAGTAGAGAGACCGGTAAGAACATCGTTTTGGTGGTTCAAAACACAGATATTTTCAGATTATCCAAGAAGGTATCTCTACCTGTTTATGCACAACATGTGGATTCGGAGAGATATGGTTCTAATACTGGGAAAGATATACCTGAAACCCTGAAATACAATGGTGCTTCTGGAACCCTTATAAACCATTCAGAGGATCAGATACCTACTGAAAAAATAGAAAAAAATATTAAGAGATGCACAGAACTCTCACTTACCTCTCTGGTATGTGTTGATACAGTAGAACTGGCTGAAAAAGTGGATTCTTTCGGACCTGACTTTATTGCATATGAACCACCAGAGCTGATAGGTGGAGACATCTCTGTCTCAGAGGCCAAACCAGAAGTTCTTAGGAAAGTTGTGAAGGTGGTTGAAACACCAGTTTTAACAGGGGCAGGTGTTAAAACTCATAAAGATGTAGAAAAAGCGCTGGAACTTGGTTCAATAGGAGTATTAGTTGCATCAGGTATAGTTAAGGCTGATAAACAGAAAGAAGCCATTAAAAACCTTTTAAGAAGCCTTTGAAGGAGGTATTTGTCCATCACAATAAAAATCTTCATAGGTAGATTCCAGCCCTTCCACAGAGGACACAAACACGTAATCACTCGATTAAAAAAAGAGTGCAGACCTGTCATCGTTGTAGGAAGCTCAGAGAAGATCAACACTTTTAAAAACCCTTTATCGTTCAATGAGAGAAGAAAAATTATCAATAACTGTTTTCCAGGCATAGATGTATTCCCTGTACCTGATAAGGATAAAGACAAGGAATGGGTACGGTGTATAGAAAGAAAATTAAGTTTCGAAAAGATTGTTTCGGGAAACGAGTGGACCAAAAGCTGTTTTGAAGAGGAAGGCTATGAAGTGGAGGAACCCGATTTTTTGAACAGGGAAAAGTTCCGGGGAACAGTAATAAGAGATTTGGCGTCTAGAGAAGAAGAAGGGTGGAAGAAACTGGTTCCTCACTGCTCCAGACAGCTTCTTGAACAGTTCAACTTTCAGAAGAGAATGATGTCCATCGATGAAGATGGCGATTAAAAAATAGGAAAGTTGTTTAAGAATTCCTCGATGAATTTTTCTTATGGCTAAGTACTATGTTTGTCCTGAATGCGGATTCAAACAAAAATCAAATGCTTTGAAAAAAGTGAAGTGCCACAAATGTGGAAGGACATACGACCCGAGAAAGGCAAAAAAAGCTTCTAAGAAACCTGACAGTGATAAGGGAGATGATTTTTTCAGGTTCAAAAGCGGCGATCAGTGACAATTTAAAAAGTGTTGTGAACCAAAAAACTTCTTGATGAAGGAAGGTTACTTGAATATTTCAAGAGACGAACTGGATCTTGAGACGACACTGGAGGTTGGCCAAACATTTTCATGGTACAGACTCTCAGAAGGTACACTTTACAGTGGAGAAGGCGACAAGTATTTCACCACATCCAAGGGTAATGTTCTGATACTGTGGCAAAAAGATGACAGGTTATTCTACAAGGCTACAGGAGGTATGGAAAAACAGATCGAAGAAAGATTTCATCTATATGATTCAATAACTGATATCAAGGAAGATTTGAGGGGAAAGGACGATATACTTGACAGAGCTCTGGATAAATACACAGGTATGAGACTGATAAAAGACGATTTTTTCCCTTGCCTAATATCATATCTCTGCAGTCCACAGATGAGAATTCCAAGAATAAAGAAGATGTTCAATGGTATTGCAGAGCGTTTTGGAGATAAAATAAAGGTTGGTGGAGAAACTTTCTTACAGTTTCCAAATGTTAAACAGCTTTCAAAAGCCTCTGAAGAGGATTTAAGAGATTTAGGTATAGGTTACCGAGCTAAATACATTGTTAAAACAGTAGAACAGATTTTAAAAGGAATAGTGGAGCCGAAAAACCTTGTTGAAATGGAGTACAGGGAAGCTCATAACGAGATTAAAAAGCTTTTCGGGGTTGGAAACAAGGTCGCTGACTGCGTCCTTCTATTTGGTGTTGGAAAACTTGAAGCCTTTCCGGTTGATACATGGATCAAAAAAGCCGTTAAGAGGTACTATCCTGAAAAATATGACAAAAATTATTTCAGGCTAGGAGATAATTTTAGAGATTATTTTGGGGAAAAAAAAGTGGGGTATGCTCAGGAATACCTTTTCCATTTCATAAGAAATCAGGAAAGCAGTTCATAAAGCATATCAGCAATTTCTTCAACCCTGGACTTTTTTTCACCGTTCACCGTTATCCTTATCTTGTTGCTGGTACCTGAAGATCTTATAAGAGCTGTGAAACCTTCACCCTCGAATTTAATACCGTCAATATTGTTCAAGACATCGAAGTTATTTACAACATACTTTATAGCTTTCTCTATCTTTCTCATCTTTGCAGCTTTCCCTGTGGTCTGTAAATTTCTGTTTACGGTATGATTTTTAGGTATCTCATCGAGCAGTTCTGAGAATTCTTCTTCATTGTTCGCAATATAGGCTCCTATCATGATACCCGAGTTGTACCAGCAGAAATCGGTCAAAGCGTAGTGTCCATTGGGTTCGCCCAAAAGATCAGCTTCCATATCTAAACCAAGTTCTGATACGAATATATCTCCAACCCTCGAATATCTGATATCAGCACCTGTGTTCTCAACTATTTTAGATGTGTCCACAGATAAAGCAACCTTTTCAGCACCTTTCATTTTTATCAAACAGTATATGATATTGTTGCCATCTATCCAACCTTTTTCAGGATGTATGACATATACACGATCAGCATCAGGATCGAAACCTATCCCTAGAATTGCATCCGATTCCTTAACCATTTTTTCAACGAATTTCCTGTTTTCTTCTCTAGGATAAGGGTCTATTTCTTCTCTCTCTGCTTCAATCACATGGAATCCAAGTTTCTCAAAAATTCTAGGTGCGAACCTCTTGGCGGTACCATTACAACAGTCAAGAACAACTTTCCTTTTTCTGCCGTTTATATCTCCTATATAGTCCAGTAATTCCTCCTCATATGTTTCGTCGAACTCAAAAGAATTATCTATCTCGAAGCTTTCTCCCCTGGTTACAAAGTCTTTTTCAAGAAAAGTTTTTTTTATCTCATCCATGTCATCGTTGCTGAAGCCGTTACCCTTTCTGTAGACCATCTTGAAACCTGTTTTATCCCATGAAAGATGTGATGCTGTTACCTGTATCCCAATAGCTCCATGTATCTTGGCAGCTATAGCAAGTCTATCGGTTGGTCCTTCACCTATATCTATTATGTTGACACCTGTATATCTCAGGCCGTCTATAAGAGCTTTCTTTACATGTTTAGATGACTCTCTGTTATCCCTTGAAACAATAATCTTGTTAACCCCTTTTTTTAATGAGAAAGTACCTGTGGCTTTACCTATATCCTCAGAAAAATTTTCATCAATCTCTCTTGGATACTCTCCTCTTATGTCATACCTTTTGAATACTTTTCTCGGATCCATTTTTCTATTAATGAAATTTTGTCTCAACGTAGTTGAAGCTTTCCAATGTTGTTATTAGAAGATCTAAATCAGCTTCTTCACGGTCAAAATGTATCTTCCTTCCATTAAAACCATAAAGTTCGTCCAGTGTATCATCGATAAGTATATCGATGTCCTCAAAGTTTTTGGAATAGTATCCATCGACTATTCTGTAATCATCCACGTACTCCATTATTCCCGAGCCTTCAATCTTAGCCCTCTGAAAATCCCTTTTACCCCTTGTGATTATGATCTTTTCGATATCTATATCGTTCAACCTTTCAATATCATCATATAGACAGTTCTTTGAGATATCTCTAACCGTCTTGAGGAATTCCTTTGAATTCACACCCATCTCTTCGCACTGGCTTCTGTAATCATATATACTGTTGTATAGGCAGTTGTCTTTGTGTTCCTGATAACTGTCCCTGAAACAATCATATTTTTCATCCAACTTTTTTTTAAGAAGTTTCGAGTTAAATAACACCCCATCAAAGTCCAGTCCAAGCTTCATTTAAGTACTTCTCCGTTACCCACATCTTTATTTATACGGATGTTTGAATCAGTTATGACATCAGCACCTACTTTTACACCAGGGTTCAACGTACAGTTAACTCCTATCTTGGTATCTGAACCCACGAAGGCACCTATCTTTTTCCTACCTGTTTCAAGAAGCTCTCCCTTTACCTTGACCTTAACGTTTTCACCATCGTTTCTCAGGTTCGCGGTGATAGAACCAGCACCGAAGTTAACATTTTTTCCTATGTAGGAATCCCCGACATAATTGAAGTGAGGAAGTGCTGTACCTTCACAGACAACAGAGTTCTTGACCTCTGATTTAGATATCTTGACATCTTCTTCTATAACAGTAAAGGGTCTTATGTGAGCCATGGGACCTATCCTACAACCTTTCTTTATTATTGCTGGTCCCTCGATAACTGTGTTTTCCTTTATCACAGCTCCTTTCTCCACAATAACTTCGCCATTTATCACAGCTGATTCGGATACTTCACCATCAATTTTTCTATGAATACTTCCAAGTATTTTTTCATTAGCCTCCAATAGCTGCCATGGATAGCTGCAAGGGTACCATGTATCCGTCTTTACAAACCCTATATCTTCTTTTTCAAGATACTCCTGCATCGCATCGGTTATTTCGTACTCTCCTCTCTCGGATTTCTCAACTTTCTTCAGGTGATTGAAGAAGTTCTTACAGACCTTGAAACAACCCACATTGACCAAATTAGACGGAGGATTGTCAGGTTTTTCCTTTATACCAACGATTTTTTTGCCTTTTTTCTCAAAAACACCGAATTTTTCAGGTGTTTCGGATTCAGCTACTAGAAACGCTCTATCATAATTTTTAAGTTTGGAGACATCTTTTCCATATATATCGTCTCCGTTCATTATAACAGCCGTGTCATCGATGAACTTTTCCGCTTTTAGAGCTGCATCCGCTGTTCCGAGCGGAGGATCTTGTACAACAATCTTTATCTTTTCATCGCTTCCGTATCTCTCCTCTATAATCTCTTTTTTGTAACCAGCTACAATGATTATTTCTTCCACATGGTCTCTTATGTTGCTGATATTGTAATCAATGATGGGTTTGCCTCCAACCTTTAGTAGAGGTTTAGGAATTTTTTCTGCAAGAGGTCTCATCCTGGTGCCGTTTCCCGCTGCAAGTATTATTGCTTTCATCTTACTACCAACGAATATTTTGTCTGCTTTTTACTAAATATGTTTCTGAACACTTTTTGGTTCTATCTTTCATGGTAAGAGTTAAAACTATAACCGCGTTATACACATGTATGTTGAACCCGGTCACAGAACCAATGATTGAAAAAGTACTTCCAGCTCTCAGAAAAGTTGTAGCGGAAAAACTATATGATAGAGGATATACCCAGAATGAAATAGCTGAACTACTTGAGATAACACAACCAGCTGTTTCTCAATACCTACATAGTCAAAGAGGTTATTTATCAAAAGAAATAAAAGGAGATGAAGACCTTGACAAATTAGCCTCTGAGATAACTACTTTGGTGACAACCGATGGTTCAAAAAATGATATGGAAAGTACGTACAAAGAGTTTTGCGAAGTTTTTATAGGTAAAGAAGATTTTTATTCTTTGGTGGGTTCTGATAAAGACTTTTTTTACGACATATAACAATTTATAAAAATCCTGAAGATGAATTTTAACGGAAAAAAAGGGCCCGTAGCTCAGCCCGGATAGAGCGACAGCCTCCTAATAATTTTTTTATTGTAGGAGAAAGCTGTAGGTCGAGGGTTCAAATCCCTCCGGGTCCGTGTTTAAATTCACTTATTAAAATTTTTATATAATAGTTATACGCAAATTTATCTAGAGTAATTTTTATGTCTGAGAGAGATATCCGAAAAAAACCTGATCTTCTTAACAGGAGATCCACACATGCAGTTCTTTCCCTTATTTGTCTTTTGCTTATAGGATTAATTACCTATATAGGTTTTTTTTCAAGACCAGATGTTGAAGTTGTTAGAAGCATAGAGTATGAGGAGAATTTTGTCCTGGCGAATACGAAAGTCACTCTAGAAATATTTGGAGACTACGAGGGTTCAGTTTACATAATAGATGAGATTGATGGTAAACTGTACGAGTTTTATGGAGTTTCAACAGGCGAATCAGTAACATATGATTTTAGTACACACCGACAAGGTGAATATGACTTTGAAGGTGTTTTCAGAGTTGAGGGTAACGAATACGAGATTGAGGGAGAGGACAGTTTAAGGGTGATCTGGTGATGGAAAAAATAATTGTACGGAACAGACATTTTCTGGTGTTCTTACTTGTTTTTATAGTAGGAGCAAGTATTATAATAGGTATTCAGACTGTTAATGATGATGGTAGCTGTGGTGATGATGAGACAAAAGTTTTTCTTTTAACATCCTATACAGATGATTATGATGAGTACGGATCTCACATCAAGAATATGGATGATAAGTCACTTGCAAGAGACAGAGCTGTCTGTCTGGATGATTCTTTCTTCGATGGAGCAGATGTAAAGGGTATTGACGAACACGGAGTTGATGAGTTTTACACAAGAATTGTAAATAGTTATTTCCACGTTGATTATTACCAGGATAACGATGTAGGTTGTCATGAGAGAACTAGAAATGTGTTATCCATCTCTGAAGATTACAGAAACTTTGAAGATGGAGCATATGGAGGTCATGCTGGTACACCCGGAGATTATGGTACTGACAGATCTGTTTGCATGGGATTTGTGCCTGAAGCGGTGGAAGATATTGATAAGACCCCTTTTGAGATATCGGAGGTTCTTAGATACAACACTTCAACCGGAGATGCAGCACATTATGATATGAGGACAGGGAAAGAAGAATATCTTTCCGGTTCTGAGTTCGAAAATGATTGTCTGAATGAGGATACCTGTTTCAGACTTATCTCATTTGCAACTAATAGACACGCAAATGATTACTCGACTGTTAACTCACATCTTTTCGGAGATTCAAATGAACATTCAAAACTGGACATATACCTTAATATAACAGACCACTCTTATTACCCACGTATAGATTGTTATACCGGAGAATGTGTTTCGGATGACACTTTTGTTACAGGTGAATCCGTAGAATTTAAGATGGAGATAGGTCAGGATATTTATCCCCGGATGGATGGACCTAATTATAATGAGAACGGTTTCGAAGCAGATTTCTCAGATAACTCTGTTCTTTATCCACTGAGAGATGTTAAGTTCTGTAAGGACAACCAGTGTAATAACGAGATATACAGTGAAAGCGGCCTTGAGAACGGAGATACCATAAAGTATGATTACACTTCATCTGAATATGAGGAAGTCAATCTATATGTTCAGGCTATAGATATCATAGGAAATTCAAATATCCGATACATGGATACAGTAAAATTTGTACAGCCTCCGAACACAGGTTGTGATGATGATGACGAGTGTATGGGTATCTGTGATGATGGTGTCTGTACAACAGAGATAGAAAAACCTGAGATAGAGTTCTTACAGTAGGTTCAAATATTATAAATGTTAAGTTTTCTAGTGAGTTACTCCAAATTTAAATAATTTAATGGTAATGAATGTATATGTCGAAAGAACCCGATATCAGGGAGGAAATTCTTGATGGTGAGATATCCGATGAGGAACTTAAAAAAATCAGGGAAGCTGTGGAGGAATCATCGGATTTAAAAAACCTTTTGAAGTATTACAATAATTCTCTTGATGGAAAGAAGGATGAAAAATTTTACAAAGAACATATTAAAAAATTAGCATCTAAGATAAATTCCAAGAAAAAGTCGGACAGGGTGGAAATGGTGAAAAATTCTAAAAAGAGCAAGAAAGATAGTCGAAAACACCCAACAGTTCTCAGAGGTATTATAGTCAAGGAGTATGAAGGGGACTGGATATGGGTAGAACCTCAGTCCGCACAGAAAGGAGAGTACGGTGTGAGATTCCCCAGTCATTTATCTCAAAGGAACCTCACCGTTGGCACCGAGGTTGCTTTGAACCCTCAAAACTTTCAGATAATAGATGTTCTGAAGAAGAGAAAGGATCCTGATTTTGAATGCATCAATACTTCTAAGACATTTCAGGATATAGGAGGACTTGATGATGTTATACAGACTCTTAGGAGGAACGTTGGAATCCAGCTAGAGAAAGAAAGACGTGAAGTGATCGAGAAGTGGGGTGTTGATCTAGATAAAAGTTTGATGCTTGTAGGTCCTCCAGGGACAGGTAAAACCTTGATGGTCAAGGCTCTTGCGAACGAGTACGAGGCCGATATGTTCATGATAAACGGTCCTCAGCTCGTTGAAAAGTTTATTGGAGAGGGAGCCAAAAAGGTTAGGAGACTTTATGACCAGGCAAGAAGTAGTGATAGACCTGCCATAGTATTTATTGATGAGATTGATTCTATAGCCAAAAAAAGACAGGAGAACCGTAGACATGGAGGAGAAGAAGTTGAAAGAACGATGTCGCAGCTTCTATCAGAACTTGATGGTCTTGGAAAAGAAGAAGGAAATCAGAACGTTGTTTCCATTTTTGCAACCAACAAACCATCTATAATTGATCCTGCTATAATCAACAGATGTTCAGCTATAGAGGTAAGCATGCCTGATAATAACGCCAAGAAGGAGATATTACAGGTGCACACGAGAAAATTCGACATAGATGATGATGTTGATATTTGGGAGATAGTTGACAAGATGCCTGATCAGGTAAGTGGTAGAGACATAGAACAGATAGCCAAACAGTCAGCTTTATCTGCTATTTACAGGGGAGATGATTTGACTGATTTAAAGGTGAAGATGGAGGATTTTGAACACGCTATAAAAGATCTTGAAGATGGAAACATAGGGATGGAGAAGGATTTCTTGTCTCCTGAAAACATCCACGAAGAAATCTTCGCCTGATCTTTTTTTTTCTTTTATTTCTTATACAGAAATTATTTAAAGAAGGTTTTCGAATGAATAATATAACGTAATACATTTTTTGATACGTTAAGGTGTATCTATCTATGAGAGCAATAGTATTAGCGGGAGGACATGCAACAAGGCTTTGGCCCATAACGAAAAACAGAGCAAAACCACTATTACCTATAAACGGAAGACCGATCATAGATTTTATTATAAAAGATCTTGCTGAAAATGAGAACATAGAAGAGATATTTATTTCTACCAACAAGAAGTTTGGAGACGATTTCAGGGAGTATGTAAATGATTTTGGTTATGAAGGTGTTGTCGAAGTCGTGGTTGAGGACCAGGACTGTGAAGAGGAGAAACCAGGTACAATAGGAGCTATGATCAACTTATTGGATCAAAAACCTTCCGATGACTATGTTATAATCGGAGGAGACAACTACTATTCTCTTGACATAAAGGAATTTTTGGATGAGGTAAACGGATATCCTGCACTCGCATGTTATGACCTTGACTCGAAAGAGAAAGCCACTTCCTTCGGAGTTGTTGAGACAAACGGGAACAACGAGATCATAGGTTTTCAGGAGAAACCCGAGAATCCAAATTCAACACTCGCATCCACAGCTTGCTACTTCTTCCCAGAGAAAGACCTAGATATTTTTAACCTATACGAGGAGCACTTCTCAAAGACTGACATACCAGCTGAACAGTACCTAGATGAACCTGGAAGACTTATAGAATGGGCTCACAACGAAAGAACTTTCAAAGGTTTTCCTTTCAAGGGTGAATGGGTTGATGTAGGTACAAGAGAAGGTTACCTCGAAGCCCACCAGGCAGTTCATGGAATGGGTCAACAGATAGTTGAGGGAAGAACAGAAAATACCAAGATGGAAGGAAACGTGTACGTTATGGCTGGAGCAGAAGTGAGGAATTGTCAGTTAAAAGACTGTATAGTGTTTCCGGAAGCAAGGATTGAAGACTCCACTGTCGAAGGTTCAATCGTTGACCAGAAGGCTAGGCTAAAAAATGCAGAGGTAAGGGATTCATTGCTTGGAGAACACAGTCAACTTTTACAGTGAAGCATCTCTTTTTTTCCTTTATTTTACTAATAAAAAACTTTGATGCCAATCATAAGTTCAAATATGGGTAAGAAATTTGAAGTAAGTTACAAACACTTCGTTGGATTGGGTGTTGGAGTTCTCGTTGTTTTCTGGTTGATGGTCTTATTTTCAGATGTACTGAACGTTTTTGGCACTAGAGAGATTTATTCTGGGTTGAATGTACCTTTTTTATTTGATTTTCTTTTCAAGGAAAGAGCTCCTGTAGAGATGTTTCAATGGTTTTTTCTCGGTATCTTCGCTGTTACATGTGGCGTATTGTATGGAAGACTTGATGAAAGAGACAGGAAAAAAGAAGGTATTTTCTGGCTTATCTTCGGTGTAGTTTCAGTAATGATGCTTATGGAGGATGCAGGTAACATTAGACACTTTGTACTTAGAGAATACCTTTCTTTCGAATGGGGGACACTCAATGTACTTGAGACACTTTACTTCGGAGCTATAGCTTTTCTACCTGTATACGCTGTTATCAGATACGGAAAACTCATAAAGAAAAGCAGGTTAACAGCGATTCTCCTGGCATTAGGATTTTTGTTTTATGGAACAGCTGTTTTTTTATCAGGTCCTGCTGATCTGACACCTATCAACAGGATAATAGGTAACGGATTTTATGAAGCAACGGTCTATATAGGTGGAGAGGAACTGAGAGAACTTTACGAAGAGACGGATGAAAGGTTGGCTGAACAAGCATCAAATGGCTTCATGGACGTAAGGTATAGGTTTATAGACAGTTTTCTTGAGGAAAGCTTGGAACTGCTGGGAGCCACTATGTTGATGGCTTCAGCTGTTTCTTATGGAGAATTTATAAGAGAATAGGTTTTTAGGGTTCAAAAAAAATTTTAGAGATTAACAGAAGACACACGATCAATTCGAATTGACAATAAAGTATAGCCCGGCCTGGATTCGAACCAGAGTCACGAGGCCCAGAACCTCGTATGATTGACCACTACACCACCGGGCTTTTGTTTTCCTCAAAAGATCTATCAAAGACTTAGGCCATTAATCTAAAATATCTGTTCTTTTTCCAGTACACACCAACTATTAAAAACCTTGGAGGGAAAAAACCGCTTAGGTGAAAAAATGGCAGAAAATCAAAATCAGCCCAGCCAGCAGCAGATAATGCAGGCGATTCAACAGAAAATTGGAAACCTTGAACTGACAATGAACGCACTTCTAGGGGTACTTGTTGACAAGGACATTGTTGATCAGGAAGAGATCAACGAAAAAGCTCAGGAAATAATTAAGGATATCCAGGAACAGCACAAAGCTCATGACCATGGAAACGGGGAAGACTAATATTCTTCCACCCGTTGGAATCTTTTTTAAGACTGTGTAAACCAGTTTATATATTCTACACAAACTTATTAATCTTTATATTAGCAAACTATTTTTATGGTTGGAAATTTTTTCAGCCGGAAGAATATTGAAAACATTCTACAAAAATTAAAGGATAAGGGCAACCTGATTTTTCTGATTTTTTTCTCGTCTATAGCCTATTCGGTTATAGCGATCATAGACAACTCATCAAGGATTTCAACAGCAATTTTCGAATCAGGTATTTATTATCTGCCATTTGAACTTATCAATTCAATAATTCATTACGGTTTATACCATCACTGGCATCGTGTTTCAATAACGTTGATCACTTCTTTTCTATTAGGTTTCAACTTCTTGTTGATCAAGAAGAACTTTTCATTTGACGGATTAGTTGCGACTCCAGGAGCGTTTATAGGTCTAGTTTTTACGGGCTGTCCTGCATGCACTGCAAGTATCCTGTCCTTATTCGGATTTTCAATGGGTCTAAGTTTCCTACCTTTCTATGGTTTTGAGATCAACTTCCTATCAATTATATTTCTGACATTTTCGGTTTTTTACATTTCCTCAAAGGAATCTGAGAACAAATGTGAAGTAGGAGTTGTGAGCGATTAAGATGGAAAAAGGCACATACATTCTTGTTTTGAACTTGAAAGACAGCTGTGAGGTAAATGTTGGAAGTCTTGGAAATATTAGTTTGGAAAGAGGTTTTTACACTTATATCGGTTCAGCTTTTGGTCCCGGAGGATTCAAGAGAATAAATAGACATAGAAAAGTTGTAAATGGAGATAATAATAAGAGACACTGGCATATTGATTATCTGAACGGGAACAATCATTCAGAGTTGACAATGGTTTACAGGATACCCGGAGAAAAAATCGAATGTTCTCTAGCCCAGAAACTTTCCGGGAAGTCAATCGGGAAATTTGGCTGCTCCGACTGTAAATGCGGATCCCACCTTATGTTTTACGAAGATCTTGGAAGTTTGGAAAATGACGTGGAGAAAGTATTGGAAAGCATCTCTGCTAAATATTTTAGGGCTGAATGAGATGGAGAGCTTCAAAGAGTTTTTACTGTGTTTTTCCTTTTTATCCTTTTTTTCCTTATAATAAGGCTGATATGAAGATTAATTGATTTTAAGATCATTTAACCCATTCAGTAACTTTTTCAAGAGGTTTCTTATTTTTTCCAGGTTTTTCATTGGGTACTCCAATCGGTAAAATAGACACAAGTTTCTTTTCCTTCTTTTTTAATGCTTCAAGAACTTCTTGCTCATATTTTTTTCCATGACCAGCAACCCAGCAACTTCCATAGCCGAGCGCATTAACAGATAACAGTATGTTCATTGTAGCTGCACACCCATCTTCAAGGAAATACTTCTCGCCTTTTTTCCCAAGAACGATTATGCAATGAGAGCAGTTCTCTATGAACTTTCCGTAACTGCAGATACTTCCAAGTTCTTCCAGCAGTTCATCGTTTTCCACAACCACGAATTCCCAAGGCTGTTTGTTGTTGGCAGATGGTGCATGCCTTGCACAGTCAAGAATCTTTCTGATGTCCTCTTCAGGAATTTTTTCTTCTTTGTAGTTTCGAATCGATCTTCTCTCCTTGATACATTTTATCGTATCCATGAAATTAATTGTTTAATAGAATCTTTTTGAGTTTTATCCTGAAATCTTTCAGGGAAAGTCGTAAAAGGTATAAATTAGGTTTTACCAATAATAAACAAAGTTGTTAGTAATGTCTAGGAAATATATTAGAACTTTTACAGTTTTATTGACCATTGTTTTTTTAACAGGACTAGTTATTGGAAATAACCCTGATTTAAGTGTTGAAAGCGGACAAAGTTCCTTCAACCTTGTCTCAAACATTTTGATGCCCGAAGAGTTAGAGGTGGGGAGAACTACGCAGATATTAACCTACCATGAACACCCTGTCAACGTTTCAGCAAACCTCACAAACTTTTCACTTGAATGGGAAGGTACAGAACTTGAG
>JALDAH010000035.1 GCA_022729275.1 Candidatus Nanoanaerosalina archaeon | reverse complement strand
TTCCCGGAAATCTTTCCAGTCAAGCACTCCCTGATGCCATATGTTTTTCTCAAGTCTTTCACCAACACCATCCAGAAACACAAAACTATTCCTCAACATATAACAGAAATTAGGAAACAAAACATTTTAACTCTAAAACTTTTTTTAAAAAGAAAAAATAAAAGAGAGAAGGCTGCTATTATCTTCTAGCAGCTTTGACGTCTTCTCTCTGCACAGTCTTTCTGTCAGCATGATGAGCATAATCTCTAGCCTTCTTAGCTAGATCGTGAGCTTTGTCCTCTACTTCATCTCTCAGAGCTTCGACAGCATCGTCAGAAACTCTTTCTGCTCCTGCATTTTTCAGAATTCTTTTCAATGGTGCAAGTGGTAGTTCAGCCATATTTTTCACCTCTAAAAGAAAATGGTACAAACCGATTTATAAAGTTTTTGTAAGAAAACGGCTCACAGTTCGTCAACGACCATATCCAACCGAGATTCTAATCTCTTAATCTGTTCCCGAGTTCTTCTTTTGAACTTATCAAATTCTGAGTTACCAACACTACCTTTAACCTTAGTGTCCAGATCATTTACCTTCTTTGATAAATTTTTGAGATCTTTCTTTATGCGACCGTATGCTGTCAATCTGTCCTGAATATATTTCATAGTGTCGAGGATTTTGTCTAAAAGTTCCTGTTCTCTTTCCAGTTCAGGTTTATATTCTGTATCTACCTTTTCCTCTAGACTGTGTTGTCTACCTCTTATAGCCTTTACGGATTCTTCAATATTACTTTTTATCATTTTTAGCTCGGTTTCTACTTTATCTATTTCGTATTCTTCTTCCTTTTCTACTTCCTCAATCTTGGAATCCAACTTATCGATTTCTGATTCTATATCATCTATGTTATCTCCTAGACTACTTTCCAAATTGGTAACGTCATCCTCAATGGTTTCAAGTTGTTTCTCGACTGCTTCCTCTATATCACCTGTTTCCTCCCTGAATCCTTTGACTTTTGAACTTACATTTGAAAGCTTGTTATCTAGAGAATCGATTCGATCCCTGAGATTTTTTATCCTTTCTTTCATCTCCTGTCTCTGTTTTTCCATTTCTTTTTTTCCGAACATCCTTAACAAAGACTTATTGGAATCCCTTTAATAATACTCTTTTGGTATAAAACCAACTTACACATTAGATAACACACCCAGTTATAAAGACCACAGAAAAATATTACCACATGGAGAGAGAAGGCCACCTTTTCGATATTTTTTATACAACGGAGAAAGATGAGCCTGTTATCAATCTATACATCAAGACCGATGAAGAAGTGGTTATTGCTAGGGACACTGATTTTCAACCATACATGTATATAATTCCTAGAGAAGGTAAAAAGAAGGATCTTAAGAGGAAATTGGAGGGACTGAAATTTGAGGAGAAGGGCGACAGGATAAAAATTTTTAGTATTGATGAAAAGAAAAAGAAAGACTTACAAGATGAAAAAACTGTTTTGAAAGCATATGTAAAACATCCAAGGCACATACCAAAGCTTAAGGAGAAGATAAAGGATTGGGAAGACATCGCCCAGATTAGTGAGTACGATATTCCTTTTTACAAGAGGTATCTAATCGATAAACAGTTAAAACCACCTTCAAAGGTCTATGTGAAGGGCGTAGAAATTGAAACTGATGGAGAAATCAAGAAAATAGCATTAGAGGATGTCGAACAGAAAGATGAGAAAGACATCTTAGAGCCGGACATACTTGCCTTCGATCTTGAAGTTGTGGATGAAAAGGTTGTGATGTGTTCTTTTTATAAAAAAGGGTTTAATAAGGTTTTAGTCACCTATGAACAGGATTATAAGGAAGAATATGTGGAGATCGTGGGAAACGAGAAAAAGCTTTTGAGAAGGATACAGAATATTTTTAGAAACCAGGATTATACTGTTATCACAGGATATAATACCGACCAGTACGATTTCAAGGTTTTGAGAGACAGGTTTGATGAACACGGCATTGATTTTGAGATAGGCGGTCATGATGAGGTAAGATTTAAGAGGAGAGGAAGAAACTACGCAGCTAAAGTTAGAGGAAGAATACATATCGATCTTTACCCATTCGTTTCTACAGTTATATCTAGGACACTGGATTCGGAAACTTTGGATCTGAACTCTGTTGCTGAAGAGGTGATAGGTAAATCCAAGGAGGATATGGAGTGGTCAGATATCAAAAAATCTTGGGAAAACAAAGAAAATCTTGATATGCTAGCCAGCTATGCTTTGAAGGATTCTAAACTTGCACATGAACTTGCAGAGAACATAGTCCCACAGATTTTTTCTCTTTCATCTCTTATAGGGATGACACCTTTTGATACATGTAGAACATCTTATGGACAGCTTGTTGAGAATTATCTGATAAAAGAAGCAGCAATAAAAAACATACTTGTACCAAATAGGCCAACACAGTACCAGATAAAGGATAGGAGGACATCGGGAAGGTTCACTGGAGCGTTCGTATACGAACCAGAAAAAGGACTGTACGAAAATATAGCTTTGTTTGACTTTAAGAGCCTTTACCCTACAATAATAGTATCTCACAACATCTCACCGGACAGTTTGGAGAGAGAAGGATGCGGGGATGAACTAAAGATTGAAGTGGGAGATGAGGTATACAGTTTTTGCCAGGAAGAGAAGGGTTTCTTCCCTGAAATACTGGAGAATCTTGTGACCGAAAGATACAATATTAAGAAAGAGATGAAAGAACTTGGTAAGAAAACACAGGCATACAGAAATAATTATAACAGACAAAACGCTCTGAAGATATTATCAAATGCTTTTTATGGTTATATGGGGTATTCATCAGCAAGATGGTACTCTAGAGAATCTGCTGAAGCCACCACCAAGCTTGGGAGAGATTATATCAAGAAAACTATTGATATGGCTGAAGAAATGGGACTGGAAGTAGTTTATGGAGATACTGATTCGGTTTTTCTTAGCGCTGAGAATATTGGAGAAAAAACTGAAGAGTTCGGAAAAAAGATTAACAGCGAATTACCAGGACTCATGGAGCTAGAACTTGAAGGAATGTTCAAAAGAGGTTTTTTCACATATACTAATAAAGGTAAAGGAGCTAAAAAGAAGTATGCATTACTTAAGAACAATGGAGAACTTAAGATAACAGGTTTTGAATATGTCAGGAGAGACTGGTCGCCCATAGCTAAAGAAACACAGAAAAAAGTGTTGCAACAGGTACTTGAGAGAGATGTTGAAGGAGCGTACAATTCTGTTAAAACCGTTATAGAGAAGTTAAAAAAGGGTGATATTCCACTTGAAAAACTCAAGATATATACTACGCTTACAAAAAGACCTGAGAACTATGATACAAAAGCACCTCATGTTGAAGCCGCTAAAAAAGCAATCAAAAAAGGAGAAAAGATAAAACCTGGTGACACCGTAGATTATATTATTACCAACCGGGGTAAAACCATCTCGGAAAAGGCCCAGATTACCAAGTACGCTGATAATTATGATGCTGAATATTACATCGAGAAACAGATAATACCTGTTTCGGAGAGAGTTCTGAAAGTTTTTGGATACACCACATCACAGCTTAAGGGAGAAGGTAAACAATCCGGTCTTGACAGATTCTCCTAATATAACGCCGTTATATTCTCAAAATGTTAAAACATTTCAATCGAATTATAAAATGTGTAAGAGATGGATAAAAGAACAGCTGAAAAATATCGTGAAGCCGGTAGAATAGCAAAAAAAGCACTTGAAAAAGCCTCTAGTATGATAGAGGAAGGGGTTAAACTTGAAAAAGTTGCTGATAAAACTGAGACAATCATAAAGGACGAAGGAGCTCAACCAGCATTTCCTGTTAATCTGTCGTTGAACGATGAGGCCGCGCATTATACACCTGAGAGAGGTGACAAAAAAGTATTTTCAAAAAATGATCTCGTCAAGGTGGATGTGGGGGCACATGTTGATGGATACATAGGTGATACTGCTACCACGGTAGATCTTGGTAAAAACAGTAAGCTTGTTGAAGCAGCTGAAATGGCTGTGGAGAACTGTCTTGAAGCTGCGAAGCCGGGAGTTTTTCTGGGAAAACTCGGGGAAATAGCGGAAAATACGATAAGAAAAAAAAGGTTCAAAACTGTACAGAATCTTGGAGGACATTCACTTGGTAAGTATGAACAACATGCGGGCACAAGGATACCATGTATAAAGACGGATACAAAGGAAGAACTTGAAGTTGGAAGGGCTTATGCCATAGAATGTTTCGCAACTAACGGGTCTGGAAAAGTTATTGAAGGAAAATCAGGAAATATATACAAGTACCATGGAGGTAATGTAAGAGATAGAACTTCTAGAAAGATTCTGAAAGTAGTTAAAGACAATTACAGGACACTTCCTTTTACTACAAGGTGGCTGAGGATACCAAAACCTAGAATGAGACTTGCGATGAGCCAGATGGTTCAGAAGGGAGTGATTAAAGACTACGGTATCCTTAAAGAAAAAGATGGGGGACAGGTAACTCAGCACGAGCACACACTTATTGTAACAGAAGATGGAATTGAGATAACCACTAAATAAGAAATAGAAGGAAAGAGGTATTAACCGAAGTAGTCCGGTGCTGCCTTTCCTCCCGAACTCTCAAACTTCTTGACCTTTTCCCTGAAATTTTCAATTTCTTTTTCGTCCGCTGATGGCTGATTTTCATTCAGAGAATCCATGAAATCTTCCATCGAAACTATTTCTGAATCTATGTCTCTCCTTAAAGCGTTCATACCAGCTTCTCTACATATAGCTGCTATGTCAGAACCAACATATTTTTCGGTTAATTTGGATAACTTGTCAAGATCCACATCTTTTGCAAGAGGCATCTTGGATGTGTGAACTTCCAAAATCTTTTTCCTTGTTTTTTCATCAGGTACCGGGATATAAACGTGTCTGTCAAGCCTTCCAGGTCTTAGAACCGCTGGATCTATAAGATCAGGTCTGTTGGTGGCGGCTATTACTACCACATCTTCTAGAGATTCTATGCCATCGAGTTCTGTCAGAAGCTGGTTCACAACACGGTCGCTTGAACCAGAATCTATTGAATATCCTCTGCTGGGCGCTATAGAATCTATTTCGTCTATGAATATGATGCATGGCGCTACTTGTCTGGCCTTTGAAAATATCTTTCGCACCGCTTTCTCTGATTCTCCAACCCATTTTGAAAAGACCTGTGGGCCTTTGATTGATATAAAATTCGCTTCAGATTCATTTGCAACAGCCTTTGCAAGCATGGTTTTACCTGTACCTGGTAGTCCATAGAGCAGTATTCCTCTTGGAACATCTATCCCCATCCTCTTGAAGGCTTCAGGTCTTTTTAGAGGCCATTCTACCATTTCCTTCAACTGGTCTTTGACCTTTTCCAGACCTCCTACGTCTTCCCATTCGATCTTAGGAGTTTTAACAAGAATTTCTCTCATAGCGGAAGGTTCAACAAGCCTTATACCATTTTTGAAGTCTTCATTTTTCACCACGAGTTTATCGAGTATTTCTTCGTTAAGTTCATCGTCTTCAAGGTCTATTCCGGGCAGAACTCTTCTAAGAGTGGTCATGGCAGCTTCTTTACATATGGCTTCAAGGTCGGCTCCTACATATCCATGGGTTACATCAGCTATGTGATCAAGATCCACATCTTCCTCAAGAGGCATGTTCCTGACATGTATCTGCAGTATTTCCTTCCTACCTTTTCTGTCTGGCACTCCAATCTCTATTTCTCTGTCAAATCTTCCTGGTCTCCTAAGAGCTTCATCGATATCGTCAGGTCTGTTTGTTGCTGCTATCACTATCACGTTCTCCCTGTTTTCAAGACCGTCCATCAGAGATAAAAGCTGCGATACAACCCTTCTTTCGACTTCTCCCTGACCGTCTTCTCTTTTGGGTGCAAGCGAATCCAGCTCGTCTATAAATATGATTGCTGGAGAGTTCTCACGAGCTTCTTCAAATATCTCTCTGAGTTTTTTCTCTGACTCCCCGTAAAATTTGGACATAATTTCAGGTCCTTTAATAGAAGTGAAAAACGTGTTCGCTTCGTTTGCAACTGCTTTAGCAATCAGAGTCTTTCCTGTACCGGGTGGGCCCTGCAGTAGAACACCTGATGGAGCATCTATACCTAGTTGCTGGAATACTTCAGGGTGTTTTAGAGGTAGCTCTATCATCTCCCTTACCTTTTGTATCTCTTCATCCAGTCCTCCTATATCTTCATATGTGACTTCAGGTACCTTTGGACCCCCGGCATCATATACTTCAGTTGCTTTTTCGTTAACTTTCAGCTCGGTGTTTTCCGTGATTATCACAGGGCCTGATGGTTGTGTTGATACAGCACGAAGTTTTGTCTGTGAGGTGAAGCTCTTGAAAAAGTCGTCAAGTTCGAACATATCTTCGAAGAAATTTTTTCTTCTCTGCTGACTGCCCGATCCAGGCACAATTATATCATTTTTGGTTATACCTCTACCTATCAGAGCTCTCTTGAATATCGATGGGTTGGATACCTGTATTATAACACCTTCTTCTGCAGGAGCAAGCACTACTTTTTTTGCTTCTTTTGCGTTCGCCCTGCTTATCTCTACTTTTTCCCCGAGAGATGTGCCGGCATTCTTCCTTATGTATCCGTCCATACGGATTATTCCTAGACCGGCATCCTGTGGAAGGCTTCTTGCTACCTTTGCAACGGTATCCCTCTCACCTTTTATGGATATCAGGTCCCCTTCCTGGACTTTTATCTTGTTCATTATCTGGGAATCTATCCTGGCTATACCTGAACCGATATCTTCCTGCAGTGTTGAAGGGATTTCTCCCACCCTAAGCCTTTCTTTTTCTCCTTTATCCGACGATTTATTTGATTCAGTCATAATAAAACACCTTGGTAATATTTTTTTTTTAGATATCCTCATTTAATTTGAGCTCTCTGATATCTCTTTCTTTTAACAGGACTTTGAATGTCCGATACTTTACTTTTTCTCCCCATCTTTCAAGATAATCCTCGAAACATTTTGCATCTTCTTTCAGGACCAAAATAACGGAGTCTTCTACCTTTATATGAGGTATTTTGTTTATAAGACCTTTTTTTTCATACCTGTAGACCTTTCCGTTTTCTTTTACGGTCTGCTTGTATCCGAACAGTCCTCTGTAAAACTTGTTCCTGTCGTACAGGGAATCAAATTTTTCTCTTTTTGTGTCGTATGAAAAAAGTACACCCTTTTTTGACATCGTTTTAGTTAGGTCTTCTCACAGTTAAATATTTTTTTGTGTACCTAAACAAAAAATTTGTTTGATTGGTAAAAAGGATAAAAAACTCGGGAAAAAACTGAGAAGTATGGAAAAAGTACGGAGGATGAGTCTGGACTGCGAACCTCTGGACGAACTTTTGAAGGGAGGAGTGGAAAGAGGTGTTATCACCAACTTCTACGGAGCTTCAGGAACAGGTAAGACTAACGTATGCATCCAGGCAGCTGCTTCATGTATTGAAAAGGGAGGTAACGCTCTTTACATAGATACAGAAGGAGGTTTTTCAGCTGAAAGGTTTCTTCAGATGAACGGCAATGATGAGAACCATCTTCAGAGTCTTGTGATGATGGAACCAACAACGTTTGAAGAACAAAAAAATACGTTTGGAAAAATTGAGGATGTAGTTGACCGAGAGAACATAGATTTAGTGATAGTGGATTCTCTGGTAGCCCTCTACAGAATTAAATTACAGGATGAAGTCTCAGAATCGAACAGAGAACTCTCTAGACAGCTTTCAGTGTTGTCCAAGATTGCAAGAAAGAAAAATCTTCCTGTGATAGTCACTAACCAGGTTTACAGTTCTTTCAAATCTGACGAGATAACTATGGTGGGTAAAGATGTTCCCACCTACTGGTCTAAATGTCTTGTGAAACTTGAAAAGATTTCAGAGAACAGAAGGAACGCTGTTCTGAGGAAACACAGATCAAGGCCAGAGGGAATTGAAGAAGAATTTATCATAGAGACTGAAGGGCTTTCAAGAGCAGAAAAAAGAAGAGAAGAAGAAATAATATAACTTTTTAGAGCTCAAAACCCTTTTTCTTTACCAAATTAAAACCCTTTTCAAGATCTCTTTCATAATCCTTGTTTTCCTCCAATTTCTTTAGAACTTTTCTGTACTTACCTCTGGAGAAATCA
>JALDAH010000062.1 GCA_022729275.1 Candidatus Nanoanaerosalina archaeon | reverse complement strand
CACTATGATCCAGGAACAGATAGGGATGGAAGAAGAGACTATCAGGGAGAAGGCCAGGGAACTGGTTAAAGAAGAAATGGGTTAAACCTGTTCACACTTCCAGAGAGTTATGGAAACAGGACAGGTTAATAAATACCTGTTCCAACTCTTTAACTTTTACAGTATGAACGTAACCGACCAAGACTTTCAAGAAATATACAGGCTTCAAGAAGAATTAAACGATCAAAAAGTAGAACAGATTTTTAAGAAGTATCAGAAACCACATGAAGAGTATGGAAAAATTATTGAAGAAGAAGACGTCCTGGATTACAAAAAAGATTTAGAAAAAGCATTAAACAACCAAAAATAACGCTTTTCCCTTAATATAATACGTCTTTACAGAAACCCCTTCTCAACACCCACAAAAAAACTTTATTTTTTCCAAATACTTTGCTTAATAATCACCCATATAAGCCATGCAAAAACCATTAAAAACAGGAACCGTCCTACCAACTCATATAAACTGTTTAAATCAGAGAAGAAGCTTGGAATCCCTTTAAACAAGTATGGGATCAGGTTAAGAACTATTAAAACACCTAATCCCAGCAACACCATATTTTTGAAAGAAAGGTTGAAAACCATTTTTTTTAGTTCCTCACTAACTCCCAAACTGTTTTCTCCTTGTTTCTAACCAGTTTCTTAACCGTTTGAACTTTTTTTCAGGTATTTTCGCTCTTTGTTAGTTTATTCTCTTCTGAATCTCATTCCACTCTTTGATAATGTCAGTTGATTTAGCCCACCATTCATCGAAGGAAGGCCTTGAGGAGGTTTCAGTAATTTCAGTATGTTGACCTCGTCCAATCGTATTTATGGAGGGAATATTGAAAGCTCTATTCTCATCGAGGATCCATCTGTCGTGAATTTTTCTTATATCCTCTTTAGACATTATGTGCATTTCTGCATCGACACCCTTGTTCTCCATTTCCTCCTTAAACTTTTTGAACTCTTTTCGAAGGTTGTGGTCAGTCTGCTCTGTTCCCGTCAGGATTCTCACTTCGTTAACATCTTCTGTATCCAAATCTTGGGCTAGGAACTCTAGGCCTCTCCTAGTAAAGTACTTGTCTTCCCAGTATATGTATGATTTCGCCTGCCTAATTACATTGCGAATGTGCATTTCATTGGTGAATGGCTGTTCAGGGGTTATGTCACCACCTGTAAATATTTCTTCCTCACCACTTACCTGGTGTAGTTTGTCTCTAATTTTCTTTGCCCTGTAGCGGAGGAACCTTTCAAAGTTGTCTTCAAGGAGGCCGGATTCCTCTAAGTTCGTGATCAGGTGACTTTCTAAGTCTTTCTCTAGGTTTTCGTTTTCTATACCGCCTAAATATTCGCTGGGTGCTTTCCTGAACTCTTTACCCCTATTCACCTTTGCGGGAAGGAACATTATGTTAGCGATGCTGTTTATCTTCTTCTTTTCAACATCCTGTTCTTTAAGATAGTTTTTGGGGAATATATGGTGCATCTCACTGCTTTCAAACTTGGAAAAGCTGTCGTGTGTTATCGGGCTACTGTTGACGATGTTCTTAGGTTTCTGATTTGAGTAAAGGCAAAGCACGGTCTTGACGAAAGCATTCCTAAGAGAATACTTCTGTTCCATTATATCCTTGATACTTTTTTGTGGATAGGTATAATCCTCGTCAAGAAGCTCTTCGTTAATAATATCCGCCATAATACCTTTGTCTTCCTCCAACTTTGAGTCAACCGCCGAGTCAAAACGGTGAGAGATGCTGGCCTTCCAGAACCATTCCTTCAGTCTGTCCTTCTGCCATTTGTTGGCTGTGCCATTACTCATTTTGTAGTAGAAATGGCTTATAGGGACGAGTAGGTCGGGATATGGGAGGAGTGATAATTCAGGTACGTCTAAATCATTCTCCAAGAGGTCTATGGACTTTCTCAAAGATTCAAGCGACCCTTCCCAGTGATTTATGAATTCTTTGGAGGAAATCGAAAGGATGTCCCGCTTTGTACATTTTCCTAAGATATTCATCGAAACAATTTTTAGGATAGTAACATCCGGAATATCTTCAGTTGTTTCATCCTTGAAATCGTTCAGTTCGTCCCTCAGGTTAAATTCTTCACCCTGCCAGGTCTTGGCCATCATTAGGTCTACTATTGTCAGGTGCTGCCCTTTCGTGTTAATCCTCTCGAATATATTACAGACCTCATCCCAGTCCTCTTTATTTACTATGATTAGTGAGAAAGGATACTTGCTGAAGTTTTTACCCAGTTTGAAAATTTTACTCTTCCGTTCCTTTGAGAAGCTTTCCAGATAACTTGAATCCATTCCCCATTGTCCTTTAAGGATTTTGTTTAAAGGAATATAGCGCTTTTGAATATCCTTTTCAATCTCTTCTATCATTTCAAGAATTTCATCTACTTCATCTTCCGGATAATAACCTTTCCCTTCTCTGTAGATTAGGCCAATGGCTCTTAACCACTTGCACCTTTTTCCAAATTCATGGTAGGCCGTATTTTTAGATCCACCATAAATCTCTTGGAATTCAGGCTTGGCTTCTTTCCTCTCAATTCCCGGTTCTTCTTTAATTAGCTCTAGAGCATCTTTCACGAATTGTACGTTATCAACCAGTACCGCCATCATTTCTTTCTTGTCCTTGTCCTCCAAAATTTCCAATCCTTTCTGAGTCAGGTCGTACTTACCTCCATCCTCGTAAATTAAATTCAAACTCTCTAAAGCATTCAAGAAAGATTCAACAGGGTCGTCACTTAGGTCATTCTTATCGGTGAATTGACTGAGAGAATCATCTTTAATTGCTTCTAGATAATCAAAAAACATGCCCTGTTCTTTCACGTTGGGAATATAGTACATGCTCTTTTTTCTGTTCCTGATTTCATCGGCAAACTTGAATTTTTCTTCCTTGAGGTCAAACCTGACCTTAACTTCTTTAGTGCTGTCACCAGTATTTATGTCCTTACTTTTTGCTGCATGGAAAAGGCTCTTTAACCGTTGCTGGCCATCGATTACGAAGTACTTATCTCCATCTGAGTCTTCGATGCTTTCCGCTAAAGTAGAAGAATACTCGAATTCCTTATCTGTAAGCCACAGAATAACGCTGCCTATTGGATAGCCTTTATAGATGCTGTCAAGTAGATCCAGAATTTTACCTCTTTCCCAGACAAATTCTCTTTGAAATTCAGGAACTCTTATCTTACCTTCTTCAATATACTCAATGATTTTATTATAATCAAGATCGTCAGTTACAATTTCACCCTCATCGGGTTTATTAAGTGCCAATTAACCACCTTTATAATTTTTTACGTTGAATTATAATAACTTTTTCCCTTTTCTTTTTCCCTGGGAGGTAGCTTTTTTTGACGATTTACGGTAGTAAATAAACCCTCTTTCCTCTCTAATCCTGTTTTTATCCTTCAGGTTTTCCAAAGCCTTGGCTATCCTGTGGCCAGAGCTGTTAATGTTTTCAAAGATCAAAACCTTGTTTACAGGTTCCTGACCTAAATAATCCAAAACAACCAATTCAACAGTTTCT
>JALDAH010000047.1 GCA_022729275.1 Candidatus Nanoanaerosalina archaeon | reverse complement strand
GCTCTCCAAAACGTCTCTATACTCCTCAAAATCATTTGAATTAAAGTTATTTGGGGGTGTCAAACCAGGTTTTAAACCCAGAAGAGTTAATGCCAAGCAGTAAACAAAATTTAAGTTGACATCTTTTTCAACAAGTCTTTCTAAAACCTCGTATTCTTTTTTATCGCATTCAAAATTCATTATCAAGATAAAAAATATTGTTTTTGAGTGATTTATAACTAACCAGTAAACCGAACGGTTTCTTAAAATGGTTCGATTTCACATTTCAACTTTTTTTAGTTCATCGTCTCATTCAATAACAGTAAAGTTTTATACACATGAAACTATTTTTTTATTGTATTTATGCCACCGACCATAGTTCACGCTGCCGTGGGCGCTCTGACAGGTGCCGCTATTTTAGGTGATGATTTTGATGAATGGGCCTTGATAGCCGTTCTTCTATTTTCTATATTTCCTGATATTGATTCATTTGTAGCCTTATGGATTCCTGGAATGCATAGAACTCTTCTTCACAATATTTGGGTAGTTATAATACCTGCCACTATATTATTTTATTTTACCAGGATAAGGGGA
Organism: Candidatus Nanoanaerosalina archaeon; assembly: GCA_022729275.1. Taxonomy (GTDB): domain Archaea; phylum Nanohalarchaeota; class Nanosalinia; order Nanosalinales; family Nanoanaerosalinaceae; genus Nanoanaerosalina. The sequence continues at coordinate 5,312 of JALDAH010000047.1, read as the reverse complement.
ACGGATTTCTTTGAGAGACATAACTGACCTGAAGCTGAAAGGATTATATGGGTTTGTCTACTTGTTTTGGCGATAGGTCATATAGGTATGGATATGGAGGATGGTGGAGTAAATTTGTTCTGGCCTGTTCATGACCAGGTTTACAATTTTGAAGGCACTCTTTCTTATTCTTCAGGTACAGGTTTTGAATATAATTTCATTGAGGCAAAAGGAACTAGAGAGGAGAAATACTTTGAAACACCTGTTGATCCTGTTGCTCCTGATAGAGAACATGAGATAGAGGAAGAAACTGAACTAGAAATACCATTGTTTGATAGGAGTATATGGTTTATTTTTACCTTATTATCTTTCATCGTTGTTTCTTATCACATCAAAAGACAACCTAGAAGAGATATAAAGCCCGCAGAATAGCTTTGAAATTTTTAAAAAAACTTTTATTTTGATTTTATATATTATATATTATCGGATGATAAAATTTTACGTATATCTTTTAATATCTGTTTCAAATTAATGTATTACATCATAATATTTTTAAATCTTCACAGGTATTTAATATGTATGAATGAACTTGTTTACTGCATTGAATCCTCCCTGGTACTCGATAAACCCTCTGTAATTTCAGGACTTAAAGACATAGCATCCGGAAATGGAAACAGGTTTGGATGGGATGAAAATGATATACTGGAAATTATGGGTATCTATGAAGATATTTTGGATAGTTATATAGATGACAAAGTGGAAAAGACCGGCAGGATAAGAGTACATAATTCTGGTATAGAGGGTATGAAAGTAGAAGGAAAACAAGGAAACTTCATTGAAATTGAAACAATTCTTGAGAAAAGCAGTGAAGATCTGAAATATGTTGGAATCGATATCAATTATGAGGGTATCATAGAAGCTTCTCTGGATTATGTTCCGGGTGATAACGGTGATATAAAGGGAATTCTCAACTATGAGCATCCGAGAATTCTATTAAGAACTAAGATTCCGGAACAATACGAATCACTTGCCAATAATATCTTTGATGAGGTTTCATCTGCAAATTTGGATATAGAAGAAAAGTTTGGTAAATCATTCCTCAAAAACAGGACTGAGTTGTATGAGAAAGATTATAAAATACAGGATATAGAGGAACAGAGCCTTGAAAAGGCATATGTTTAGTCAGTAGAAACCATAGTCTCTTATATCTTCTTTCCACTCATCTGTCCAGTCAACAAAGCAGAAACCCTGATCTTTTTTCATTATATCTCTGTTACCTCCTGTTTTCAACCATTCCTCGTCACCGTATTTATTTTCCACAAGCTCTTCTATCTCTATGAGATCTTTATCTGTTAGGTTTTTTTCTTTATATTCTCTACCTGTGAAATTATCAATTAAAGCTTCCTTTAATTTTTCTCTGGTTATATCTTCTTCTGTATAATCATTTATACCGGGCAAGGATTTGATAAAATCGTATTCTGTTTTTCCATCCTTTCCTCTCAATCTAATCAGTTGATCTAATCTATCAACATCCCATTTTTCCAGAGCAAGTACACCGTGGTAGAGAACAGCATCTTTCTTTTTCCTTTGACTGTTACCAGAAACGGTTTTACCCTCTATCCTCACGGAGAAATGTTCTCCTATACCAAGTATTTCATCTTTAACACCTATTTTATTCAGTGTTTCAGCGATTCTTGGTCCGAAAAAATCCCTGTGAAGCCTTTCCGGGAACTCATTAGTATTTGAAGGCATTATAATGCTGTAAAAAACAGCATTGTTGTCACAATATATTACTGAACCTCCTGTATGTCTCCTGGTGTAGTCTATATCATCATTTAACTCCTTTAAATCTTCAAAAGATTCGTTTCTAGCCAGAATAACTGAAGGTTTTTCGAAGTCATATACCCTTATAATTTTTTTATCCATTTTTGAAGCTTTTCCTAGGAGATATTCGTCTATAGCAAGATTTTCAGATGCGGTGTATTTTCCTCTGTGTACTTCCCATTCCATACAAATTAATTGTTTGTAAAGGATAAAAAATATGATTGGTAGTTTACAAATAAGCCAATCATTGAAAAGATTGACAAATATGTTGAAAGCTTTAGGGATTTGTTCGGTTTAAACCTAACATTTAACCACTTTTTTAAAAGGAAAGTGTTTTAAATAATCTGTATGGCAAGAAAATACTTAATAACGATACTTGTATTATTTGCAGTTCTATTAACAACTTTTTCGATCATAAATTACCTTGAATATTCGGAGGAATCATCGCATGAAAAAAATCTGGAGACATTCGAATCAGAAGATGATATGAGGGAATATATTTCTTACAGCGAAGTATCACATTCATATACAGCATCCGACGATGTAATGTTGGAAACTGCTGGTAGGGAAATGATGGATATGGGTGTTGAAGCCGATGATACAGTTGTACAGCTTAAAGGTATCGATGAACCTGATATTGTAAAAACAGATGGTGAAAGGCTTTATTATCAGGGACAGTTCAGAGAGAAGTTGAACACTTCGATTATTGATTTAGAAGAACTTGAAATAGAAAAAAACATTACTGAATCAGGAAGTTTGTTACTTTATGAGAATGTTTTGATTGTTTTTGGAAATGAGAAAGTAACTGGTTTTGACAGGGAAAGTGGCATAGAACTGTGGAGCGAGAGTTTTGAGCACAGGTACGAAACTGCAAGGTTGAGAGAGGATGAGATTGTATTGGTACTTTCAGAAGGCATAGATTATTATTCTCCTTGTCCTATAAGACCTTATGGAGATGTTTCAATACCTTGTGGAAGCATTATCCGTCCTGGATTTAACTTTGATTCGGATACAACTTACAGCTTTGTTTCGATAAACCCTGAAGACGGTTCAGTGAATAATGAGAATAGTTTTGTAGGAGACAGATCCTCAGAGTTTTACATAACAGACGAAAACATATACTTCACATACAAAGGTCAGGAAAAACGTTCTGATGTCTTTTTCGAATTTCTAATAGAACATTCAAGTATAGGAAACGAGTTGAGAGATAGGTTGAGAGAAGTTAAGTCCTACGAACTAAGTGAGAACGCTTACAATGCTGAGATCAATTTCCTAATGGAGAGATATTTTGAGGAGAACGAGGAAAGAGCTCAAGTTATTGAAAAAGAACTTGAAGAGTTCCTTGTAAACAGGAAGAGAGAAAACCACTGGACCACTGTCGCAAGACTTGATGAAACACTTGAAATAGATGGCGAAGAAGTCGTACCTGGAAATGTTAGGAACAGAATGCACATGCATGAAAACAACGGTAATTTTTTCATAGTTTCCAACATAGAACCTGGTTACGGTATGTGGACCAACAGAACTAATGATATTTACGTTTTATCCGAGGATTTTTCCATCGATGAACGATTCGAAGAACTAACAAGAGACTCTTATCCAGAAGTTCGGTTCAGCGGTGAAAATCTTTTCATAACAGAAGATAATAACAGGATAAAACACTTTTCAACTCTGGATTTAGAATTCAAAAACACGTTTAGGGAAAGATCAGGATTTTTATTCGATGTAAACAACACCCTTATCAGTGTGGGCAGACAAACTGATGATTACAATTTGACAACCAGTATTTTCGACCTTGAATCAGGAGAAAAGGTGGACCGAAAGGTTTTTGATGTCAGGTGGAGCCGAGTCACACATGATATGAAAGCCTTCCAGATAGATCCTGAATCAGGAGTTATGTTTTTACCCACAAACGAAGAAGCATTAATCATAGAATTTAAGGAGGAAATCCAGGCTCATGAACTAAATATAAGTTCTGCAGGTAGAGCTTTCTTCCTCGATGATATAATCGTAATAGGAAGGGGAGAGATTAAGAGTTTTAGTCAGGATGATCTTTCAGAAACTAATAGACTTGAAATACCGTTAGAAGATTTAACAAGGTATAGAGAAGAAGGAATAGAAATTGAGGAGGATGCTGAAATCCCCCGTTAACTCTTTTTTATTCTCCGTGTCTCGCTAAAAACATATCAAAAGCTGTAAGAGCAAAGTTATCCTCTGATAAATCATTCTCTTCAATATAGTCAAAAAGATCCTCTTTAGAATCTTCGATCATTCTGGCAAGTTCAGCTCTATCATCTAATGATACCTTTGTGGTGTCTTCATAAGATATTTCCGCTGCTAATCTACCAAGGTCTATCATTAGTCTTGTCTCATCCTGAAATTCATCTGCTTTACTTTCATATTCTTCAAGCGAATTTGTAAGGAAACTAAAAACTTTTTTACTGTTGACCTTGTCCCTTATTGTCCTAAAAGCTTTGTTCTCTCTGTGGTTCTCGACCAATTTTTGGTACTCCTCTTCATCGACTTCTCCATCTATGTTTCCATAGAAGAGATCTCCAAACATTGGTTTCAACTCCTTGACCGTCTGAATATACAGATCTTTGTCTCCATCAGCATGCATGTCAACAAGGTTCTCCACCATTATCTCGTACCTTTCATTACCGTATCTTTCACCTGCTGCCAGGCCTTCCTCAAGCAAATGGTATAGGTTTTTGAATGTCTCATGCTGTTCCTCATCAATATGTTTTTCAGCATAGGTCTCCACTTTTTTGTCCTGCATCACGAAATCTGATGGGTCAGCAGCATAACCTGTAATGGTCGATAAACCGATCATACTTGCGGTTGTTAGAAATATGATGCCCTTTTTACCTGCATCCTTGATTTTTTGGCCGTATTCTGATAAAACATCATCTTTAGTATTGTTAATCATAAAGTAACAAATAATTTTTGGTTTTTAAATAGGTTTTGGGATATGATGAAATTTAAAGAAAAAAATTTGTATGAATAGCCCGGCCCGGATTCGAACCAGGGGCAGGAGGTATCTTTTTTCACTTTAAAATCCAAAGCCTCCTATGTTTGACCGCTACACCACCGGGCTATAAATAACAAAGTATACTCCTCTACTAAAAAAGAAAAAGTTTACTGAACGTCCAGGAAAATCAGTTCTCAATAAGTTCTGTTTTCCTGAACTCGATGGTTTTCAGAGGGTAAATTTTCTTGCAGTTCTCCTCCAACCGTTGTTGAATCTCGTTCTGAAATATGCTGTTCATGAAATCTACAAACCTGTTTTTTGAAGCGTCTTCTCTGACTATCTCCTCTATTTTTTTCCTGATAGATTTTTTGGTTATAGAGGTAGTGTTGTTGATTGGTGCGGCTATTATCTTGACCCTTACTTTTTTGTTGTCCTTTGTCTTTACATCCATCACTTTATCTATCCTATCGCTTCTCCGTCTCACCATTTTTGAGACATACTCCTTGGATGTTTTGTGACCCTTGAGTTTGGTGTGTGC
>JALDAH010000045.1 GCA_022729275.1 Candidatus Nanoanaerosalina archaeon | reverse complement strand
TTTTATGTAGCGTTTTCGGGAGATTCGCTGTCGTGTAAAAAAATTCGGGATAGACATATAAAAAATGGTGGTAAAAAAACAGGTGTTGAGCAAGAACCGTTTTTCCGTGTCCGGGTCGCATAGCCTGGTTATTGCGGTGGCTTGCTAAGAACCTTTTGAACCGGTCTGGTTAGGGTTTGCTGCTTCCAGGCCAGGTTCAATAATAAAAGAGGTTCTCAAACAGCCACTGGGCGTACAGCCCACGTGGGTTCAAATCCCACCCCGGACGCTTTCTCTGAAATTCATATCCTTATCTAATAAGTCGTTAAAAATATTGCTATTGAAAAGGAACTTGTTCTCTAGGATCACAATGTTCAAATTCAGGCCACAAATCCTCATTATCCTTAAAACCTGAATCAACTGCAAAAATTTTACAAACTTTTACATTAGATGTATCCCAACCACTTATATCTTGATTGAAACTTTCTGCCATTTTAAACATTCTTCTCATGTTTTCTACATTAGAAGTATTCCAGTTTCCTATATCCTGATTGAACTCTTCAGCATTTGAGAACATCCTATACATATAAGTAACGCTACTTGTATCCCAGTCTCCAATATCTTGGTCGAAACTCTCGGCTCCCAAAAACATTGCAGACATGTCTTTTACATTAGATGTGTTCCACTCTCTTATATCCTGATTGAAATCTGAAGCCATTGCAAACATATTTCTCATGTTTGTAACGCTACTTGTATCCCAGTTTCCTATATCTTGATCGAAATCATAAGCTGACTCAAACATAAGCCTCATGCTTTCCACGTTACTCGTGTTCCAATCCCCTATATATTGGTTAAAATTCTCAGCCCGTCCAAACATACCTTCCATATATTTAACATTAGATGTGTCCCAGTTTCCTATATCTTGATTGAACTCTTCAGTATTTGAGAACAAACTAGACATATCTTCAACATTAGATGTGTCCCAGTCGCTAATATTTTGGTTGAACTCTTCAGCATAGTGGAACATACCTGTCATATATTTAACATTAGATGTATCCCAGTTTCCTATATCCTGATTGAAATTCTTAGCTGTCATAAACATCCTTCTCATGTTTTCTACATTAGATGTGTCCCAGTCGCTAATATCTTGGTTGAAACTCTCAGCCTCACGAAATATCCCGGACATATCCTTTACATTAGAAGTATCCCAACTACTTATATCCTGATCAAAACTTCTAGCACCAAAAAACATAGATCCCATATCCTCTACATTAGAAGTATCCCATCCACCAATATTACCGTCAAAACTCTCAGCAAAATTAAACATCTTGCTCATATCATTAACACTGCTAGTATCCCATCCACCAATATCCTGATCAAAGCTAACAGCACTAACAAACATCCATGACATATCTTCTACATTACCAGTATCCCATCCACCAATATCCTGATTAAAACGCTCAGCATAATTGAACATATGTGACATATCTTCTACATTATCTGTATCCCATCCACCAATATCCTGATTAAAACGCTCAGCATAATTGAACATATGTGACATATCTTCTACATTATCTGTATCCCATCCACCAATATTTTGGTTGAAATCCTCAGCATTATAGAACATACCGGCCATATTTTTAACATTATCTGTATCCCATCCACCAATATCCTGGTTGAAATACTCAGCATTATAGAACATACCATGCATATCTTTGGTATTGCTCGTGTCCCAACTACTTATATCCTGATCAAAACTTCTAGAAGAATAAAACATCCTGGACATATTATTAACATTAGAAGTATCCCAATCACCAATATCACCATCAAAACCTAGGGCACTATCGAACATATTTGACATATCCTCAACATTACCAGTATCCCATCCACCAATATCTTGATCAAAGCTAACAGCACTCCGGAACATATATGACATGTCTTCTACGTTGCTTACATCTGCATTTTCTAGATCATATTCGGAAACTGGTGTTCCTTCCTCTATATCGCCTGTGTCACACTGAGCAATTCCATCATAGAACAAACCGTCTTTATAACCATCACCACAACTACCTGTTTCTATTAATAATTTGTCGGTATCTTCTTCAGACGTTGCTGTTTCTTCATCATTGTCTTCTTCAGTTTTATTTTCTTCCGCAGGAACTGTTTCCTCTCCGTTTCCTCCTATACAACCAGAAAAAACTATCACAAGAACAAGACCAAAAACCAACAATAACTTTTTAGTATCCATAATAGTTTAATCCAACTTGCTTTTTTAAAAAAATTTATTAGGTTTATTTCAATATAGAGAACATGAAAGTGTGAAAAAATACCGTTAGAAAACCTCTAGTCCAATATATCGGAATGTTTTAAACCGTCAAAGTTATTTTGTAAAAATTATCAGTAGAGATATTTTTTAGATAAATTGTTTTTATTGATCGGATGCGAAAAGATATCTATGGAAGAACCAAAGATTTACTTCGCGGCTTCTATAAGAGGAGGAAGAGAGAACTTTGAAACTTATAGAGATCTTGTTAAACACTTGAAAGACTTGGGTAAAGTTTTAACCGAACATGTAGGTAGAAAGGACGTTGAAAAGTTTGAAGAAACTGAGACAGATCAGGAGATATTTGAGAGAGATATCGAATGGCTTGAACAGGCTGATTGTTTGATAGCTGAGGTGACAACTCCTTCTCTTGGAGTAGGCTTTGAGATATCCAGGGCGGTTGTTGAAGACATACCTGTTCTATGTCTTTTTAAACCCGGTGGAAAGAATCTCTCTGCTATGATCAATGGATGTCCAGATATAGATGTATCATCTTATGAAAATATCAAGATAGCGAAAGAAGCATTGGAGAGATTTCTGAGAGAATCGGTTTGAAAAAAAGTTTTTTTATTGTTGGTTGTCCTGTTTCTTTTTTAAATGAGAAATGAGGAAAACATACTTTGCAGGGTTAAACACTTGTACTACTTTTTGTCAACAAATCAATTTTTAACTGTTGGTATCGATATTTAGTAACAATTTGAAAGGGGACAAATAATGGGGAATTACATAAATTTTTCGGACCTGAAAGTTGAGACAGATCCTGAAAACTATGGGACCACCGAAATAAATGCCTATACTGCAAAGATATCTCACGACAAAAGAGGGAGATCCGCACTCGAGATAGCTGCAGATGAACTGGGTTTCAACGGAAGAGCGGACATCGATGAACAGTACCAGGAGGAGTTAGGCGAGAAAGTAGGTGATTTCCTTGAAAAACTTGCCAGAGCAGGACACACCTCAACTTTTTACCAGTCAAATGAGGGTCTCAACTACCAGGTTCCCCGACACACGACAATGTTTCTATGTCAGTTCGACTATCCAAAGTATCTTCAGCAGAGCCAGAGATATACAAAAGCAGAGGATTTCATATCAAAATTCGAAGGTAACAAAGATGTCAAAGAAATCTACAAGAGAGCTCACGGTCTTTACAACAATATGATATCATATGAAGGTACAAAGATACGTAAGGAGGACGCGAGATATATACTTCCTCTTGGTACCGCTGCCAAACACATACATCAGAACTTGAACTTTGTTTCACTGGCAAACATCTACAGGGAGATAGAGAAAGAAGAATCAAGAATACCAAGTATCTCTAAAAAAGCTGTTGATGAAGGTTTGAAAGCTCTTAACCATGAAGAACCCGTGGTTTTTAATAAAAAACTGATAGATATATACAATGAGAACGGTAAAGGGTACACAGTTACTAACATGTTTTCGGAAACTAATGAAGCCATAGAACAGCTCATAAACGGTGAAATGAACAAGGTATTAAGTTTCTGTGCGGATGTCAATTTTCAATCAAATGAGTACAAGGAGTGTTTCCTCAACTTATCCAACTATGGCCAGATGAATCCTAGTGTTACAGGATTTTTGACCTCAATGTCGCTTTCCGCATGGCACCAGTTCATGAGAAATGATGCGGTGAAACAGTCAGTTCAGTCAATATATGATGCGGCCGATAAAGGAGAAATAATAGTGCCGGAATCAATAGCGGAATCGGAATATCTTGAAGAATTCGAAAAACTTTTCGATGACTCGATGAATCTTTACAGTAAACTAAGAGAAGATGAGGGAGATGACGCCATTGAATTAGTACCTCATGCATTAGGTATAGATGTAGCGTTCAGCATAGACTATTTTAATTTCAAAAGAGGATTTATAGCTGATAGAAAACACGGTGGAGCACAGTGGGAAATAAGAGAAATAGCTAAACAGGTTGATCAAAAAATCAGGCACCACTGATATCCTTGTAGAGCTGATCCATTATGCTTTCTATATCTTCTTCTATGAACTCGGGATCCGTCTCTATCATGTATCCCATTTCAATCCCTTCCAAGTAGACCTTATTTTCCGACTCTTTGTAATCCACAAGTCTCGCATGGAAACTCTCTTCATCATTGACAACTTTTACAAGAGGCATGTATTCTGTGTTGTAGTTCTTAATAAATCCGGTCTCCTCATCATAGAAGGGTAGACCAAAAAACTTTCTCATCGACATTTTTTCTCCTTTTTTACTTTTATTAACAAGTTTTATTAGTATTATAAACCAACTTATAAAAGTGGTTCTTTATGACAAAGGAATTTTTTAGATGCACGGTTTGCGAAGATGTTCACTACGGAGCTGCAGGACCTGAAGAATGTCCTACGTGCGGCGCAGAAAATGCATATAAAAGCATAGAAGAAAAAGAAGCTAAAGAATCTATGGGTTTTTAATCAATGAAAGCTGAGATTACTGGTGTTAAAAGAGAGACTCATGACGTCAAGACTTTGAGGGTTCAACCCGAAAAGAAGATAGACTTTATTCCAGGGCAGTACTGCCTTTTGTCCATAATGGGAGATGATTATCCTGATGACAGCAAACCCTTCACTTTCGCATCATCACCTGAAAAGGATTTTGTAGAGTTCACTGTAAAGAAGATAGGTGAGTTCACGTCAGCTCTCCACGAATTGAAAGAGGGAGAAACGCTTGAATTAGGTAAACCACGTGGTAAAAGCCTTAATTTCGATGAATCTGTTGAAAAAGACGTTGTTTTTATTGCAGGAGGTTCGGGGATCACTCCTTTTATTTCAGCTATACGGTATTCCATTGATAAAGATCTCAAAAATGGTATGACTCTTTTCTTTTCTAATAGAGAGTACAGGGATATAATATTCAAGACGGAGCTGAGGCATACATACGAGGACTACAGCAGGATAAAAGTGATAAATACTTTGACCCATGAAGAAGAAGATCACTGGGATGGCGAAACAGGTCTTATAGATAGAGACATGGTCGAAAGATATGTGGATGATGTCAAGGAAAAGTTGTGGTATATATGTGGGCCTCCACCAATGATAGATTCGATGGAGGAAATGTTGGAATATATGGGTGTTTCAAGCTCCAATATAAGGTTCGAGAAGTGGCAGATACCCGGGAAACATGACTGATAAACTTTTTTTATTAAGGGTTGTTCTTTTTAGTTTTGCCACCAATTATGTTTTATGCCTAGGATTGGAGAAGTAGTTGACAGGATACATGAACTTGAAAAGAATAGGGAGAGTACCGCAGAATTCCTTAAAGATGAGGATATAAAGAGTATAGATTCTGATGTTTTGATGGAGAACTGTTTCTTGAAAGAAACGGACCAGAGGGTTTTGCCAGAAAATTTTAGTGTATGCGGAGTTGATGGAGGCATCATAAAGAAACAGTATTCTGGTGTGGATGTTGTTCTTTCTAGGGCTGCTGCATCTTTGTTTTATTTTTCAGGAGGAAAGCTGGATAAATCGATGACCCTACCTAGGAATTTGGTTTCTCCCGACGTCCAGTACATAGAATCGCCTTTAGATGTAAGGAGCTTTAACCTTTCCAGTTCTTTCATAAGGCTCCACAAAGAAGTGTCTATAGCGATAAAAGCCCTTGAGGAAGAGCCTGATATGCTGCTTCTGGACGGTTCTATAGTACCGCAGTACGCTGAGAGACCTGAGAAGGGTAGTGAAGCGAGAAAATTTTATGATGAACTGATAGATAAATATGAGACGCTTTTTGAAAAAGTGATATCAGGTAATGTATTACTTGGTGGGGTTATAGAGGATTCAAGGAGTAAAAGGTACTGCGAAGAACTTGCGAAACAGGACTTCATACCTGAAGATATGATAAATGTTCTTGAAAACACAAGAGATACTAATATGCTGGAATACCTGATGGAAAAAGGTCAGAGAACAGGTGTAATGAGATACGCCAAGGAGTACGAGAAACACGTAGTTCTTAATGATATAGGGGAGAAGGGTAAGAGGGTGAAGAATTTTTAC
>JALDAH010000038.1 GCA_022729275.1 Candidatus Nanoanaerosalina archaeon | reverse complement strand
GTTACCTCTATCCTTGGATGTCCAGCAGGTGCTGGAGGAATACCTTGAAGGTTGAACTGTCCTAATGATTTGTTGTCCTTAGCCATCTCTCTTTCTCCTTGAAGTACATGTACTGTGACTACTGACTGGTTGTTTTGAGCTGTCGTAAACGTCTTCGTTTCTTCAGCAGGTATAGTGGTGTTTTTTTCGATTAAACTAGTCATCAAACCTCCTTTAGTCTCAACACCCAAACTAAGAGGAGCAACATCCAGTAAAAGTATGTCATCAGCTTCGCCACTTATTGAACCTGCTTGAATCGCAGCTCCAAGTGCAACTGCCTCATCAGGACTGATGGATTTATCCGGTTCTTTTCCTGTTATCTCCTTTAAGAACTCTCTTACCCTTGGAATCCTTGTTGTTCCTCCAACTAGAATGACCTCATCGAGATCTTTCTTTGATATATTCGCATCTTTAATGGCTTTTTCAGTTGGTTTTCTTGTCTTCTCTATCAAATCCTTTACAAGATCCTCGAATTTACTTCTTGTGATCTCATAATCTATGTTGTAAGTTTCTCCATCCTCTTGGTATATAAATGGTATGTTAACCTTTGCCTGTTTTCTTGATGAAAGCTCTTTTTTGACCTCTTCAGCTTTTTCCCTTATTCTCTGCATTGCTTCTTCTACATCCGAGAGATCCTTACCGTTTTCATTTTCAAATTTTTGAAGTATCCATTCCACAACTCTCTGATCGAAGTCGTCTCCACCCAGATTGTTGTCTCCTTCTGTGGACTGGACTTCGTAAATACCGTCACCTATTTCAAGAACGGTGACATCGAACGTTCCTCCACCGAAGTCGTATACAAGTATCTTTTTTTCTGTATCATCGTTTAGACCATAAGCCATGGCAGCAGCTGTTGGTTCATTTAAAATTCTTTCAACTTCAAGACCGGCAATTTCTCCAGCGTCTTTAGTTGCTTGTCTCTGTGTGTCGTCGAAGTGAGCAGGAACTGTTATAACAGCTTTTTCTATTTTCTCTCCTAATTTGTCTTCCGCATCATTTTTCAGTTTCTGCAGAATCATAGAAGAGATTTCCTGTGGAGTATAATCCGCTCCCCCAAGCTCAACACTGTATTCTTCACCCATATGTCGTTTTATGCTTTTGACGGTGTTTTTCTGATTTGTGAGCATCTGGTTTTTTGCAGGTTTGCCCACTAGTCTTTCGTCACCATCAAAAGCCACTATGGAAGGTGTGACCCGGTCTCCTTCTTTGTTTTCTATAATTTTAGGTTCTCCGTCTTTGAATGTTGCGACTGCGCTTCTCGTAGTTCCAAGATCTATTCCGATAATTTTTGTCATTTTGATCACCGATATTTAGAATTTTTGCCTCTTAAAGGCTATCTAATATTTTTTTACTCTTCAATTTTTTTACCAACAACCACTTCGGATTCTCTCAAAACATGGTCTTTGTATATATAACCTTTCCTTTTTTCCTCGACAACCTTGTTCTCTTCACCGTTTTCAACGGTTTTTACAGCATTATGTATCCGTGGATCGAACTCCTCTCCTTCCGCATCAATCCTCTGTAAACCTTTCTTTTCAAGAGTTTCATACAACTGATCCGCCACCATTTTAACACCTTGTAGTATTGTAGAGTCCTGGTTTGCCGACATTATCGCTCTTTCCAAGTTATCCATTACGGAAATAAGTTCTCTTGCAAGGTTTTTCTCTGTTTCTTCCTTCCATCTTTTTTTCCTTTTGGTCTCTCTTTTCTTGTAATTCTCGAAATCTGCTTTCATCTTTTTTGCAATATTTTCCCATCTCTTTTTTTCAGTTTCTTCTTTATCCACTAATTTTTCGATTTCCTGTAATGCCTGTATTAACTGTTTTTTTGATAGTTGTTGGTAGTTCATCCTATTTTGTTTACGTGAGTAAAATTTTTTAACCTTTCCATCCACCGAAAAGAATATTTGTATATAAAGCTGTCTGTATCAAAGAATAATAAAAAATAAATGAGCATAACGCCCTTTTAACTCTTTAAAAACCTAAAGCACTTTTATCTTAACTGCCCTCGGTCCTTTTTCCGCTTCTTCTGTCTCGAACTCGACTTCATCCCCTTCAGTGATTTCTTCTCCTTCTACATCGCTGATGTGGAAGAAAAAATCATCTTCTCCATCTTCAGGTGTGATGAAACCGTATTTCTTCTTGTCATGGAAGAAACTAACTTCACCTTGCAAAAATTTCACCTCTAAAAATAAATTATATGTTTTTACTTTTAAAAGGATTCGTCTGATGGAAACATGAGCGAACACACAATTAACCTTTTTTTGAGTTCTAAATACTTTATAAAAAACATTTTTATTGCATAATACATTAATATATGATAGGTGTAATAGATGGGAGATCTTGATGGAAGGACTGCAATAGTAACAGGCGGTTCTAGTGGAATTGGACGTGGAATTTGTTTTAAACTTGCTGAAGAAGGTGCTGATGTCGTAGTTGCTGATATTAAAGAAGAACCTTTTCTAGATGAGCAACCAACACATGAAAAAATTAATTCTGATGGTGGCAACGCAATTTTCATCCAAACAGATGTCAGTGAAGAAAAATCTGTGCAGGATATGGTATACCAGTCAGCCGAAAGATTCGGAAAGATAGATATACTGGTTAACAATGCAGGTATTCATCATTTTGGATCAGTTACCGATGAGACTGTTGATGGCTGGGAAAAGTTAATGGATGTAAACCTGAAAGGAATGTTTCTGGTTTCGAAACATGTATTACAGCACATGATCAATGAAGATATCGATGGAGATATTGTCAACATTGGAAGCATTGCTGGACTGGTAGGATACGGAGAATCAGCAGCTTACTGTGCATCTAAAGGAGGTATAGTTGAAATCACTAGAGAAATGGCTCTTGATTACGGTCATCACAGCATAAATGTTAATGCAGTTGACCCAGGTGTAATTAGGACAGCTATGACAAAAGATATGATAGAAGACGAGGAAACAAGGAAGTACATGGAGCAAAACATAGTTTTACCGAGATTAGGAGAACCAAAAGATATTGCGGAGGCAGTTTCCTTCTTAGCATCTGACAAAAGTAACTTTATCACCGGAGAAAACCTTGTAGTAGATGGAGGATGGACCGCAAAATAATTAAGGGAAGTTTTTAAACCATTTGGATAGGTTTTTTATTTCTCTTCCTCTATTTTTTATTTTTATGACAAAAAATGTGGCATGGTTCGATGTTAGTAGTTTTGAAAAAAATTTTTTTGAAGGAAAGAAAACTGATTTGACGATTAATTTCTTCGAGGAACCATTAAATGAGAATACAGTTGATCTTGTGAAAGGTTTTGATGCGGTTTCCGTCTTCATTGACTCGGATGTAAATAAAAATGTGTTGAGAGAGATGGATGTTGATATTATTGCATGCAGATCAACTGGTTTCGACCATGTGGATCTAGAAACCGCTGAAGAACTCGAAATAACAGTATGTAATGTTCCTGAATACTCTTCAAATACTGTTGCAGAACACACATTTGCTCTGATACTTTCTATTTCTAGAAAAATATATGATGCAATCAATAAAGTTAAGGAAGGTTCTTTTGACCATGAAGGTCTAAGAGGTTTTGATCTCAAGGAAAAAACTCTGGGAATTATAGGTACAGGTTCAATAGGTCTTAACGTTATAAGAATGGCAAATGGATTTCAGATGAATGTGTTGGCTTATGATCCTTATCCAAACCATGAAGAGTCTAAAGAACTTGGTTTTGAATACGTGGAGTTGGATGAGTTACTCAGAAATTCTGACATAGTTTCACTTCACTGCCCTCTGAACAGACATACAGAACATATGATTTCGAAGGAAGAGTTTGATATTATGGATAAAGTTGTTTTGATTAATACTTCCAGAGGTGGTTTGGTAGACACTGAATCTCTCATCAAAGCTCTTGATGATGGGAGTGTCGAATTTGCAGGACTAGATGTCCTTGAAGACGAATGTGGACTATCAGATGACATAGATTATCTCGGTGAAATGGAGGAAAAGTGTGATTTACAAACAATACTCCATGATCATATACTTATTAAGAGAGAGGATGTAGTTATTACTCCTCATAACGGTTTTAATAGTGATGAAGCTATTACAAGGCTTGTTGAGACTACCATAGATAATTTAAAGCAAGAGAAGAATCCGGTGCACCTTTAAAAAATAATCTGTTTTCAACAATTTTTCCTAGTTTATAGGGTCTGTGAAGGGTAAAATATTTAGGTAAGCTTTTACCAATAATTAGTTGTGGTGAAAATTTATGTCGAACACTTGTAATAGCTGCGGAAAAGAACTTGTTTCTGAGGAAGAACATGCTGGAAAAAATACTGAAATCCCATTCTGCAGCGAATGTGCTGATAATAATGGGAACCTTCTATCCAGAAGAGCTGTAAGAGAAAAGATTGTTGACAGAATAATGAATGAAAGAGAGGTTAATGATAGGAGAAGAGCTCGAAAATATGTTGAGAGAAAGCTTGAGAGTATGCCTGCGTGGAACTCTTGATTTAATAACCTTTTATCACTTCCTTTCCTCTATTTTGTATACCTTGTCGTTTTTCCTAACTCTTTTTTTAACAGGAACTGTTACTTTCTGGCCTTTACCACATTTTTCTATGTTCTCATCGTTTCTTCTTATCTCCTTAATTTTCTGGTAGAGAGCCCCTGTTTTATTACCTGTGAAAAGAAGTTCATCCTCCTTTTCAAAAAAATTTGCCTTTATATCTATAACAGCTACTTTCTTGTCAGTGAAAAAATGAGATACAACTCCAATCTGAACTTTTTTAGTAGTGGCTTTTGTTCCATAGGTACCCGACCACATATCCGATTTTTCTCCCATATAATAGCCTCCTTTCCATAGTCCTCTGTTGAATACTTTCTCGAGATTTTTTCTCCATTTTTTTACCTTTTCTTCACAATAACTTCCATCCTCGATGGATTCAAGTGCTTCTTTATAAGCATTCGTGACAGTATAAACATATTCTGGTCCTCTGGCTCTACCTTCGATTTTGAAAACTTTTGCACCGGCTTCTACAAGTTTGTCTATTTCGCCGATAGTGCAGAGATCTTTTGGCGACATCACGTAATTATTACCTACTTTAAGTTCATCTCCTGTCTGTATATCCTCTACGATATATTCTCTTCTGCATGGTTGTAAGCAGTCCCCACGATTAGCGGAGTGGTTGTACTGGACAAGACTCATATAACATTTCCCAGAAACAGCCACACATAGAGCTCCATGAGCAAAAACTTCTACTTCGATCAGGTCTCCTCTGGGACCTTTTATTCCTTTTTCAACAATTTCTTCACATATATTTTTTATCTGTTTTAGAGAAAGTTCTCTTGCAAGAACCACTGTGTCGGCGAATCTTGAGTAAAACTTGACAGCCTCTATGTTAGAGATATTGGCCTGAGTGGACATATGTACTTCGACATCTTTTTCATTACAGTACTGCATAACAGCAACATCTGATGCTATTATTGCAGTTATACCGATTTTTTTTGCTTTTTCTACCACTTTTTTCATCAAAGGTATGTCTTCATCATACATAACGGTGTTTAGTGTTAAGTAGGATCTTACATTGTTTTTTTGGCATTTATTTACTATTTTCTCAAGATCCTCTAGACTAAATTTTGCGGCTCTTGCCCTCATGTTTAATTCGCCGACACCAAAATATACCGAGTCAGCACCTGCCCGGATAGCAGCGGCTAAAGATTTAAAATCTCCAGCAGGACACATTAATTCCCAATTTTTTTCCATCATTTTCCTACTCTTTCTATTTTATTGATATGGTTAAATTTAAATCATTTTTTTATGGTCTTCTCAGGTTTTAAAATTTTTTTTATGGTGAAATTCTTTATATATCGATTAGATCGAGCTCATATAATTTTCAAAGGTTTTACACCTGCTATGGCAAAAATAAACTTTCTTACTTGAAAGTACAAACATTTATAAAATTCATTTCTAATCTGGTTAATGATATCTATGATGCTACAAAATTTTTTGGGGGGTAAAGATATTTCGAATTTTTTTGGAAACAACAATGTTGTTAAAAAAATATGTTTAATGATCGTATTTTTAATTATCTTTTCTTTTGTAATATCTCTAGGGTCTCAAGTAGCAATAGCAGGTAGTGTAAGAATTGAGACCGAAGGATGGGGTACTACTGATCCAACACCAGGTACATATGATTATGAAGAAGAAATAGATGGTCCTATCCTTGCTATACCATGGAAAGGACATGTTCTAGATGAGTGGAGAGGTTGTTATGAAGTTGATGATGATCTTTGTTATGTACATGTTGATCCTGGAGAGATAAGGACAGTTACAGCTGTTTTCATGGATGAAGATGATATAACAGAGTATTTTGATTTGAGTGTGGATGTTGTTGGTGGGGGTTCTACTGTTCCTGGAGAAGGTGTTCATTCTTATGAGGAGGGTGAATCTGTTTCTGTTGAGGCTTTTGCTGCTAGTGGTTGGGTGTTTTCTCATTGGGAGGGTGATTGTAGTGGTGTTAGTTGTAGTGTTGTTATGGATGGTGATAGGAGTGTTACTGCTGTTTTTGAGGAGGAGGAGGTTGAGCCTGAGTATTTTGATTTGAGTGTGGATGTTGTTGGTGGGGGTTCTACTGTTCCTGGAGAAGGTGTTCATTCTTATGAGGAGGGTGAGGAGGTTGTTGTTGATGCTTTTGCTGATGATGGTTGGGTGTTTTCTCATTGGGAGGGTGATTGTAGTGGTGTTAGTTGTAGTGTTGTTATGGATGGTGATAGGAGTGTTACTGCTGTTTTTGAGGAGGAGGAGACTTTTGATAGGAGTTTAGAAATCAAAACAGAGGGTGCAGCGGGAAGTACAGATCCTTTACCAGGAGTTTATAGGGATGATGACGATATTTTTGGAGATGATGGACATGTAACGATTTTATCCGTGCCTTATGAAGATACGATGCTTTATGAATGGAAAGGATGTTATACTTCTGATGTTGAGGAAGGTATATGCGAAGTTTTTGTTGGCGACGGAGACCATAGAACGGTAACAGCAGTTTATGTACAAGAAGAACATGAATTAACAGTTGATGTTGTTGGTGGGGGTTCTACTGTTCCTGGAGAAGGAGTTCATACGTACAAGTACGGAGAAGAAGTTTCTGTTGATGCTTTTGCTGATGATGGTTGGGTGTTTTCTCATTGGGAGGGTGATTGTAGTGGTGTTAGTTGTAGTGTTGTTATGGATGGTGATAGGAGTGTTACTGCTGTTTTTGAGGAGGAGGAGGTTGAGCCTGAGTATTTTGATTTGAGTATTGATAAGGTTGGTAAGGGTTATACTAATCCTTCTGTTGGTGTTCATTCTTATGAGGAGGGTGAATCTGTTTTTATTTCGGCTTATCCTGCTAGTGGTTGGGTGTTTTCTCATTGGGAGGGTGATTGTAGTGGTGGTTTTTGTAGTGTTGTTATGGATGGTGATAGGAGTGTTACTGCTGTTTTTGAGGAGGAGGAGGTTGAGCCTGAGTATTTTGATTTGAGTGTGGATGTTGTTGGTGGGGGTTCTACTGTTCCTGGAGAAGGTGTTCATTCTT
>JALDAH010000065.1 GCA_022729275.1 Candidatus Nanoanaerosalina archaeon | reverse complement strand
TGAAATAAAAAGTATGGTTTTCATGTACTCCACGCAAAATCATAAATACGCAAAAAATTTGTTTTAGAACAACAACTAGATTTTTTGTAGCCAGAGAAAAATCGAGAGGAAAAAAGGAGGCACGAGGATTCAAGCCTCGTCCTCCTCTGCTGTGGTCTGGTTGGTGAGATTTTATAGATGGCGGTTTACCATCTCCTCCAGATTGCCAGGTATAAAAAGGGATCTTTTTTCTAAAACTTTTTATGTTGAGTTTTAGACCCTCTATTGATTGTGGCAATGTCAAAGACTTTCAACTTGATTTCCCCCCGGAAACTTTTATTTACTTCAGACAGATGCCACAAATAATCCCTGGCACAATCCGGATATATAAATAATCCCTGCCTCATATATAAAAGTTTTCCCTCTGTCTAAACTACGCTTAAAAAAAAGATGAAGTAGATATATTAAAAACCTCTCTCACCTATAAAATCAGCCATCTCATAAAAAAATAGCTCTATATCCTCTTCAAACCCTAATTTATCAATCCAGTTCTTAGATTCCTCTATATTAGCCTCTATCAATCTCTCACAATAATCAAGAGCACCGGTATAATCTATGATATCTCTTACAATTTCTATGTCTTCTTCGGAAAAACTGTCCTTCCCTAGCAAAGAAAAAATCTGTTCGACCTGTTCCTTCGAACCGTTCTCTATCGCTTTAACAACCGGTATGGTCTTTTTACCCTCCTTCATATCTGTCAGGACCTTTTTACCAAGATCTTCCTCGTCCGCATATATGTCAAGCAGATCATCTTTCAACTGATATGCTCTACCCATGTGTCTAGAAACATTTTCTATCTCTTCCTTTTTCTCCTCAAAAACACCCGCAAGTAAAGCACCAATCTTCAAAGGGTTCTCAAAAGTGTAGGCAACCGTCTTTCGATCCATTATCTCAAAGTTATCTCTCTCCGAAACACCGTCTTTTCCTCTATGAAGCCAGAGATCTAGTATCTGGCCTATATTAGTGACTTGATAAGTTTTCTGATACATTTCAAGTACTTCATTCTTCTTCTCCACTTCCATGTCAGAATCAACTAAAATTTCTAAAGCCATGCCGCTGTAGATATCTCCTACAAGTATAGCCATGTCATTTCCGAATTTTTCAGCTTCCGGTTCCTCAGCACCGAAGTTCTCCATGTACCATCTCTTGATCCACATATGAATTGTTTCTCCTTTTCTTCTCATCACCGATCTATCGATAACATCATCGTGAACAAGTAAAGAAGCGTGCATGAATTCCAGAGAAACAGAAAGTTTGATGATCTCATCCGAATCCTCACCAGAAAAACCCTTATAAGAAGCCATGATAATAGCCGGTCTAATCCTTTTACCGCCTCTAGTTACATAATCCTCCATCATTCTGAGGGTTTCGCCCATTATACCATTGGACGTATCAAAAGATTTCTTCTTGAGATCAAAAAAACGTTCAAGCTCTCTTTCTACCTCTTCCCTATACCTCAAAAGTTTTTCTCTAAAAACCATATATAAAGAAGTTTATGGTCCAGTATTTTATCTTTTTTCGATTTCGGAGACAATGAACATACCTCCCTTTTCCTAATCAAAAATCCACAGAATCGGTTAAACAGTTGGAAAAAACAGCCTAAAAATATTAAATGATTCCAGAATGATTTATGCATAGCCTTTTAATTTCCACTGATTTCAGCTGAAGTATCACTCAAAAACCTTGTAACGGAAAACGGAGAGCACATAGATAATTATCCATGTAAGGTTGGTTATCTCGCCCAGAGGTGTTAAAATTGACCCTCCGATATTGTGTAAAATTCCGGCAAGCCCCATAAGGACTATCCCTGTTCCAAGTATCAAGAACTTCTTTCTGTCTTCTCCAGTATTGCTGAAACCAAAAATCAGGTTAAGAATACCCATGATCATAAGACCACCTGAGAAACCAGCACCTATGATTATGGAAGTTATGCTTCCTGGTCCAAGAAGGACTTCGCTGTTTTCTATCACTATCTCAGGCATCTCATACAGTCCAAAACCAACTATAAGGAAACCATAGATTACGAAAATCCAGAAATATTTTAATAGAGCAGGGTTGTAAATCCTGCTTGTGGTTTTCCATAGGTATCCTATCGCAAGAGCGCCAAAAAAGTGGGGTAAAGGATAGCCAATTGTTAGCAATAATTCATTTCCAAGAATATAGCCTAATATACCCAATATAGCAAAAACGATGAAAAATCCAAGTCCCCAAAAGAGAAAGAATCTTGAAAAATCCTTGAACAAATCTATTTCGATATCTTTGTTTTTCTTCCATATGGCCACTCCTATGGCTGTTATGATCAATCCCCAGAAAATATGGCTCAGGTAAAGTGGAGGTGCAAAAACCATAATTCTATTTTATAATATCTAGTATAAAAATGTGGCCTGATAAGATATATCAAAAAAAGATATTATTTATAAACAATCAGGATGAAAAATTAGATTAGGACCTTCAATGACAGATTACAGAATACTGATAGAGAAAACTATAGAAAGAGAAATAGATGTTCTGGGTAGAGACAGAGCTATAAAAGTAGCTCAAGATACAGAAGGGATAAAAGTAAAAGATGATGGAACCGTGGATAACTATGTTGGGGACGGCAAAGAACAACTGGGGAGAATTATAGAAGCCTATGCCGACATTGCATCAGTAGCAAGGTTAATCATAAAAAAAGAGTTAGAACCCTTTTTCCAGGAGAATTCAGATCTCGAAAAACCTGATGTTTTGAAATGATATATCACCAAAAATGGTGACTTTGGAAGCTGTAATCATAACTGAAAAATATCCTTTAGTCAAAAATACTTTACCAAAAAAATAATTCTCTATAAAAAACTATTTCATCATTTCTTAGCCCATCTCAAAGCCTTTCGATAAGATTCAAACGCCTTGGTTTCGAGTAGATCCTGATCAATCCTTAATTCGATCATCTTAGATTTAAGCTTAGGAGCCACAATCGCCGCTTTCCCTAAAGAAACTTTTTTAGCGTTCTCATTCCACGATTTTCCGATGTGTTCCCTAACTTCTTTAGAAAGATGTATGTCCTCCGGAAGAACCAAAACCGAT
>JALDAH010000049.1 GCA_022729275.1 Candidatus Nanoanaerosalina archaeon | reverse complement strand
GATCTTGGCTGGAGCTTCAAAGAATGGAACGGAGTCAACAAAGAAACGAAAGAAATAACATTGACAATGGATGAAGACAAACAGATAGAAGCAGTATTTGAAGAAGATATAGACATAGAGATAGGTGAAGTAGCTGTGCCAAAAACAGAAAACGGAGAACTAGAGTTCAACTACCAAATCGCGAACCAAAACGAAAACATAACAGAAAACTTGACCATTGAGTTCAATGATAGAGAGATAAATCAGACAGAGAAAACTGTCTCAGAAGGAGAAACACTAGAAAGTGAAAATAACAATTTTGATTTAATTAGTGGAGATGCATCAGAAAACGCTGAATTAGAGCTTGAATATGCTGGCGTGTCTGATACAAGAAGCTTTGAAATTGCCGCCATAGAAAAAGACATTATAGAAGGTTGGAATTATTTCTCTCTGCCTATAGCAACTTCAGAGGTGGAACCTGTTGATGAGATATTGGATAAAGATAAAATTGAGTCAGTATGGACTTATAGAGATGGTGAATGGAAGAATTATCATCCGGAAGCACCAGAAAACCATTTTGAAGGATTCAGAGGAGGACAAGGATACATAGTCGAGGCAGAAGAAGACTTTACAGTTAGAACTGTTGTTAACACCAATCTTTCAGCCGCAGAAACAGATATTACAGGTGCAAAACCTGCCGAGAAACAACTTTCTACAGGTTATAATTTGATAGGTTCTTACTGGAATAGAGAGATAGAAGCATCAGAGCAAAAAGCATTCGACAGCATACCACAGGGTTACATCAACGCTATATATGGTAGTGAAGCCGATGGAACACTTTCACTTACAGAAAAAACTTTTTCAGACTATATCTTACCAGGCAATTCTTACTGGGTTTTCTCAAAACAACAGGAAGACGCAGTATACGCAAAAACTAGTGAATCAAAATAATTAGGGTTTTCCAAACTATGAAGTATTCAAAAACACTTTTAATTGGCATTTCACTGTTTTTCTTAGTTTTACCAGTTGTTTCTGTACCTGATGAACCTCATAGAGTGTTTGGAGCAGTAGAACCAGACGGAGATAATATAGAAGTCACCTTTGAATATAACGGAGAGAGTATAAAACAGGTTGAGACTGATGATCAGGGCTACTACGATACTATGATACCATATTCAAGCAATTATTTAGGAGAAAATATTGATATACTGGTCGAAGGAGAGGAAAAAGCCGGTTTTGAGTTCGAAAAACTCGGTGTTTCAGAAAAAAACTTGGAATACGAGGAACCAGACGATGACAATGGCGATGAGGGAACTGAAGATAATGGCGATACTGAGGGTGATGGAATGGGTGGAGGCCCTCCGGTTGAAGATGAAGAAGAAACCGAAGAGGAAACTGGAGAAGAAAAAGTATCTGAAGGTGGGAAGGTGGTTTTGGAAGAATTAGAGGAAGAAAATGGCATTAAAACCATGAATAAAGATGTAGAGGTAGATGAGAATACTTCAAATGTTGATTTTTCGGTTGGAGATGAAGAAACATCGATAAGCAGTGTTAATTTTGATTTAAATGTTGAATCCTCGAAACAAGTGTCCACAGAGGTCAAAGATTATGGATCTGAACCACCTGGTAATGTTGACGCCCTGGAAGGTGTAAATAGCTACAAAGAGATTACATTGGAAGGATTGGAAGACGAAGAATTTGAAAATGCAAGGGTTGAATACCGAGTCTCGAAAGACAAAGTAGATCTTGAAAGAGAATACTGGAATTCCTACCTCAACAAATATGAGGGAGATAGTTGGGTTAGGAAAGAAACGGAGTTCAAAGAAGAAACAGAAAATCATTACATATTTGAGGGAAGAACAGAAAGCTTCTCACACTTCGCTTCTGAAATTGAGTATGACTACGAACTAGAAGTAGATGTAGAAAAACCTGAAACAGTAAAAGTAAACCAGACCTTCCAGATCAACACTTCAGTAGAAACACCACTAAAGGAAAACATTACATATGTCTGGGATGGCGAAGAATTGAGTGAAACTATGGAATATAGTTTGGAAGAGCCCGGCGAACATAATATAGAACTAGAAGTAACCGATGGAATAAAACAAGAAGAAAAAATTATTAAAATAGAAGTAAAAGAACCTGAGAAAGATGAAGAATTCACTGTGGGTAAAATTGTAGCAGAAAACACAACTATTTCAGTGATGGTCTCAGCTCTTCTATTAATCGTTATACTAGGTGTTTTTTACAAGTTTAAGATAAAAAGTAATCAATCATAAATCCTCAGTTTTTTTCTCTTCTCTCATCCCAAACACCACTTAATTCCCGTAATTTCTTCAAAAACATTTTATCACATTGTTTATCCCAATACTCCCATTCCTGTAGAAGATCTTCATAGGTATCCCAATGCATATTCTTAGGCTTAGTAGGTTTCAAAGGATCAATACTTGAACAAGTGGTTTTCCCAAGTTTCTCAGCTACTTTATCCCTCTTATACTGAGCTACCTTAACAGGCTTACCGGAAATATTGCACCTGTAATAACTGATGTCATGACAATGCCTACAAGCAAAGTAAATTTCAGAAGGAGGTTTATACAACTTCTCAACACGTTTACCGCATCCAAGACCAGGGCAAATAAACCAAGGTCTATAACCACCAAAATAACATTCAGTCCATTCAACAGGAAAAGAGTAAGAAACCTCTTTATCACTATCCAAATCTTTTTTTACAGTGTATTCAAGCCATACTCGGTTAGACCTAGTATAAACACCGATAGAACTGTCACTACGGCTATTATTAAAGGTAAAAGTTAAAGAAGCAACTTTCTTGTATGACTGTTCTTTCTCCAACAAATCCTCTTGATGAAAATAAGTTGAACTAACAACAAACGATTCTTCCTTTGTCGGTCTTTTCCAATCTCCTCTTCTTTTTCCCGAACCATATCCTCCCATAATAAAAAAACCCCTCTACTCTTTTTTTCCTAAATCAATAGGCAAATTCACCTGGTTTTAGAGGCCTGAAATCCCTATACAGGGCCTGAAAACAGTATAAACCAAGTTAATAAAGCTTTGAACACCTTTTCCATGTATCATTATATGCCCTTGAACAGACCTCACCCCCTCCAACTATCACACATTTAATCATTTTTTCCATTATAGTTTAGAAAAACTTTTTTACAGAGAGTTTTAGTATTAATAGTGGTCCTGGAATTGCTGACATCACTAATCTAACCAATAAAGGAGAATCAGGATATTCAGTAGTTAAAATTCCATAGGTAACACCTATTACTACTATAATAGAAATTAAAAGAAAAGCTATCTTCACTAAGAACCATATATTGTCTCCAACCATATAACTTCTTTTTATAAATAAAGTTTTTTCTTTCTGTTGATTCATTTTGATTAAAGTCCGTTTAAGGTAATGTTTTTAACTATTTTATCCTCCTTTTCCTTACCAATAGGAAGGCAGGCGGTTAAACCCTCCCTTCCTCCTTCAAATAGCCTGACAACTTGTTGAATGCTTCCCTGGTATCTTCATCGCTTGGGAACACATTAACATATTCTAGGCCTAGTGGTAGTTTAAGCGAGATATAGGCGTTACCGTTCTTGTCTGTTTCCAGCCAAGCAGCAACACCTTGTTTGTTGTTTGACAGAACAGGTCTTTTAGACCTGTCATCCTCTTCCTTCGATTTCGATGGTTTTTGGAAACTTTCCAAAGTTTTTACACCATTCAAAGTATTTTTATATGGCCTGCATGTGGCTCAAATACCTCACCACTCTCTAACATATCTTCTAATACAGTTTCAGTTTCTTCTTCTGGTTGACCAACCTTTTCAAACAAAGTTTCGTATTTTACACCGTCTCCATCATCTTCTTCCTTAACTATTTCCTTTATCTCGCTTCGTAGAGAACCATCTTGAAGAACATCAACCAACTCATGATTTTCATTAACTTTCCAGAGAGTAATACTGCTTTGATTACCGTCTCTCTCCTTTTTCTCTTTATCTAGTATTCCTACATTCCATAGGACCTGTAGATCTCTTTCAACCATTTTTCGACTTACACGTAACTTTTTTGATAATCTATAGGCGGTTGTTTCCTTCCTATTCATTAATTCCTCAAGAATCTTTTCTCTCCTGGGTTCCCCACTGCTTTCAACCACTTTATCAATAACTTCAAGGGCTCTATCCGAAGAATAATCATACGAAAGAGACATTAGACAGATATAAAGTGTTTTCAGTTGGTTTACTAGTCTTGAAGGTACTTCAACTGATACATTTTTCATCAGTCCGTTTGTGTATCTATCGAAGTCTCCTTGAGCTCTCATTATAGCCAGTCTTTTTGCTTGTACTTTTAGAATCTGTTTAACTTTATCTGTAACTGTTTTTTCTGTGTCTGCCTCTGTTTCTTCAAGGAATTTACGGGTGGTTTCCTTTAGTTCTTCTCTCATCTCTGTCATTTTGTTATGATTATCGAGTACTTTGTCTAGTACTTTATCTACTTCTTCTTGTGTTTTTGTACCTGTTCTGTATAGGAGTTCTCGTGTTCCTAGTTTCGCTTGTTGGATTATCTGGTTGTCTATGTCTGGTGTGCTACACGCGATTAATGACGGAGGTGGATCAAGTTTGTAGTCAACGTCTTTTCCGCTTCCTGCTTGTTTTCCTATTCTTCCATCGTATAGTTCTCGTAGCTGGGCCCAGACTTTTCTTTTGGCTTCGGTTGGAAGGTTTAATATGGTGGCGAAGTCGTAGATCAGTATTAGTTTTCCTTCTAGTCGGGGTGCTAGGTCTGTTTCTTTTCCTTTTTTTCCTGATACCAAGGTGTTTTGTGTTATTTCTGAGATTCTTTTGGTGTATGCCTCTGGGGGTGAGGTCTGTTCAAGTGGGTCCCTTAATGCTCGGATTTGTTCTGTTTTTCCATCTCCTGAAGGCCCTATTATTATCAACCAAAGCGGTTCCAAATCCGTAGCTTTATTACTTAAGGCCACTGCCAGCATTACATCCACTCTCTTCATATCTTTAAACTCCATCCATCTATCATATGCTTCATATACATCTTGAAGAGATACTGATTTCTCACTCCTGTACTGTCTTATTAAATCTTCAGCAAGTTCCCGTTTCTCATCTCCTAATTTACTCAGTTTTTCTTCCAATTCTTCATCATTGTTTAAATGAAGATGATTGAATACTTCGCTTAATCCTTCTTCTTCAAAAACTGGGGCAAACTTTTCTCTAAGTTTAACTGATTCAGGTTTATCCACTGTTTACAACCTCTTTTCCCATCAAATGATTACTGGAATCTTCTTTTTCCACTGGGTAGAATCGATGAGAGTTTAGTTCTTTTCTTACTGCTCTGATGTTCTGTTCTTTTTTAGCTAGAAGTTTATCCAGTTTCTTTCTGTCTTCTCCATTTTCTGGTGTGAAGTTGAGCATCCAGGAAGGTATTTTAAACTGTCTTTGTTCTGCTAAAACCTCTATCATTATTTCTCGATATTCTGAGATAGTCATGTGATTTAATGCGTGTCTAATGTTTCCCTGTACTTCTTTTTCAAATTCTTCCCAGCTAGATTTTCCTCTGGGTGTTCTATGGCCCTGGTTTTTTAACCCCTGATTTCCATAACTCACTTTTGGACACCTCCTTGAGAGGTGTTCTCCCTTTTCTTTGTTTTTTGTATTGTTCTAAACAGATCTTTGTGAATACCATCAAGACCTTTTTCAATTTTCTCAGGCATTTG
>JALDAH010000067.1 GCA_022729275.1 Candidatus Nanoanaerosalina archaeon | reverse complement strand
TAGCATCAACCTTAGAACCAACCCTATCATCCAAAGAGCTCAAACGACCCCTCAACTCATCCAAAGCATCAACCTCCTCAATAAGACTTTCAAACTCTTTCCTACCAACCTTTTTGTTCAAATCATCTCTCAACTCATCCAAAACACCACTACCAACCTTATCCTCCAAATCCTCCCTCAAAACATTCAACTCATCACTACCAACCTTATCCTCCAAATCCTCCCTCAACTCATCCAAAGCATCAACCTCCTCAATAAGACTTTCAAACTCTTTCCTACCAACCTTTTTGTTCAAATTGCTTTGAATGTTCTCCAAACCCTCCTCAAACTTCTTCGAATCTACCTTGGAGCTACTAAGTTCTTTTAACCTGTCCTCAAAATCTCCTGATTTTTCTTCAAAATTTGAGATAGTTTCGCTTATGTTTTCCAGATCTTCAAATGACAAATAACCACTTATTATAGCTTCAATATCATCATAATCTTTCTGTCTTTCCTTCAAGGAACTTATCTGTTCTTCAAGTTCATCCAACCTGGTATTGTGTATTTTCAATTGCTCTAGTCTGGTTTTTACATCATCAACCTTGTCATTTAAGTCCTTAACATCTGAAACAGTTGTTTCAAAATTTCTTCTGAGTTCAGAAAAGTCTCCTCTATCAAGTTTCTCGGCTTTAACATCACCTAACTCTTCTTTTAATTCTTCAACCTTGTCCTCCAAACTTTTCTTAAAATCCTGAACACTTGAGTGTACCTTTTCATCTATGTTCTCTTCAATCTGTTTTATCCTGTTCTCCACATCAGAAACTTCTTTTTCAAAATCTTTGAAGGATTCTTCCAGGGTGCTGATACCTGTCTTAAGTTCTCCAAATATAGGTATATCTTCTAGGCTTTCCTCGAACTCTTCGTCTTCAAACACTTCCTTCAATTTGTCCTCAAACTGCTCCTCTTTTACAGCTTTTTCTACCTGCAAAGAAAGCTCATCGATATCTTTTATGTTGTCTTTTAACATTTCTTCATGTGCTTCTGTCTTGTTGACAGCTGTATCAAGCTCTGGTAATCTTTGTTTTAGTTCGCCAAAGATTGATTCTGCCTTGGAAGCTTTCCTATCAACATATCTTCTTTTCTCTTCTATCTCCGTTATCTTGTTCTCAACATTTTCGTACATCTCCGCCAGGTTTTCAAAACTTTGTATCTTGTTCACTGTTTGCTTTAAATCCTTTAACTGTATCTTAAAGTCTTCTAAAATATCCGAATTTTTCTCTATCTCTGTTTCCTGTTTATTGATCATTCCTTTTACTTTTTCTATCTTTTTCTTGAATCTTTCAGGCTCTATATCTTCAAATATATGCTCAACATGGTTAACAGAGGTTTTAATCTCGTTAAATTCTCTTTCCCTCTGTAGAACCATAGAACGAACCTCTCCTATCCTTTCCGATAGATTTGACATCCTGTCATTTAGAGATACTTCCCTATCCTGTATACTTTCTATTCTTCCCCCTACTTTATCTATCTCTCTTTTAAGTTCATCCAACTCTATTGAATCCTCTTCATCGTCTTCTCCATGTTCTTCAGGATCCCAATCAATATCTTGATCTTCTCTTGCTATATCCCCAACAGTCTGAGATACTTCCTCTTCATCATCTTCATCAGTTTCTTGATCTTTCACTTCTCCATCTTTTTCCTCTGATCCCTCAACATCTCCATCTTTTTCCTCTGATCCCTCAACATCTCCATCTTTTTCCTCTGATCCCTCAACATCTCCATCTTTTTCATCAGATGATTCTTCAACTGAAACGTCTGTTTTTTCTCCCTTTGAATCCTCATCTATATCCTCAGAAACCTCTCCTTTCTTGGAGTCTTCAAATTCTTCTTCAGAAACCTCTCCTTCGTCTTCTTTATTTTTTTTACCGCCAAAAATACCTATCATAATACCACATTATAATTCCTACAACTTAAAGTTTGATGTAGTTCACTTGATTCTGTCCTCCAACGTGTTGATATACATCTCTGCCATCCTGAACCTACCCTCTTTAAGTTTATCACTGGCCAGTCTCAATTCTAGCTCGTCCTCATACACGTCTTCGCCTTTTTCTTTTCTATCTTCAACAATCTTTCTTAACTTGTCAAGGCGTTCGCTAAAATCATAATACTTTTCAAGTTGACTGTCTTTGATCTTGTGAGGGTTGTGAAACGTTGGTCTGAAGTCAACGAACCATGGATCTCCATCGTTGTACTGAGAATTCTGGATCATACCTGTACCTACTTCCTCCGAAGTTATCCTTCTGGCGAACTGATCCCCATACTTTTTCTTAACCCTGTTTATGTCCTCCATCGACTTGGTCTGCATCTGCACCTCAGTCATAATATTACCCGAAACAGCCTGCTTAAAGTCAGCAGTAACCTGCGAAGCCATAATAAGACCAATGCCCCACTTCCTAAACTCCCTAGCACCCTTTTCCAAAGAATGATAACCACCTTTACCACCATACTCCTCCAACAACCTATGAACCTCGTCGAAAACTACTAGAAGTTCAAGGGTCATAGATTCCTCCCAATCTATTTCAAACATGGAATCGATTATCTCTCTAACAACATCATCGAACTCTTCTGTTGTCAGATGAGACAATGTGAAAACAGTAACTTCTCCAGGATTCATCAAGTTTTCAAAATCGACTTTAGGGTTATCAGAATCTAGCTTCTTAATCAGTCCTTTGTATGGTTTTGGATCGTCTTCAGGATCTAGATTAAATCTTTCATAGTGTTCTAATAAATTATCATCTCGGCATTTCTCCACGAAACCTGTCCACTGGGCAGTAGGATCGAACACAACGACAGGTACATTGTTTTTAAGGGCTTCC
>JALDAH010000075.1 GCA_022729275.1 Candidatus Nanoanaerosalina archaeon | reverse complement strand
TTCTTCTTTTTTGAAGATTTCTTCTTTTTTGAAGATTTCTTCTTTTTACCTGATTTTCCTTTTCCATTAAGATTCTTGACCTTTCTCTTTATCTCTGCTCTCTCTCTTTTCTTCTTAGCACTTTCCCTTTTGAACCTGCCTTTTTCATCTCTTTCCCTCTCGAGGCTTGAAAAATCAAGTTTATCTGAAACCTTTTTGTAAGTCTCTGTCCTTCTGATTCTTTTCCTGAACTTATCTCTTCTATCCTCATCTAGATAAAGAAGTAGGTAAGCTGCTATAAGTACCACAAGCAAGAACCATGGATTCCAGAACATCCTAGTTATATAACCTATAGGACCTTCAATGAACCTAGGATCTCTTAAGGTACTTGTGAACTTCATCTTCTCGAATTCGCTCATCTCTATTCTTCCATCAGCTTCCATAGACATATCATATGTCTCATTTGGTTCGAGCCTTGTCATCCAGTGAACCTTGTAATCCTCTATTTTTTCAGGAGTCGGATAAAACTCTAAAGGATTCCTCAATCTCTCGGAAAGTATTTCTGAATCCTCCATATCAAGGCTTGCTTCAAGTATCTTCTCTGTATCATAGTCGTTTGTTACCGAAAACTCCACTATGGTCATGTCAAGCTCTTCGTTGTAAGTGTAGTTAAATAACTGATCTCCTATCATGAACGTGTCCCTGTCCGGTTCATAAATGATTTCATCTTCTACTATATCAACCGTTACCGAATCCCTAGCAGTTTTACCAGCATCGGTCTCTACTTCTAAAACAGCTGTGTAGAAACCTTCTTCTTCATAAACGTGCGTTGCTCTCCCATCCTCTGAATCTCTGTATTCCCAGTAGCCATCATCGTTGAAATCCCATCGATATTCAACTATTTCTCCCTCTTCAACTCTTCCTGTTCCGTAAAATTTGATTTCTTCTCCTACAACTCCTCTTCTGTTGTAACCAGCGTTGGCTGTAGGTTCAGGTAGATCAGGATCTGGTACTGGTTCATCAGGATCGGGTTCTGGCTCATCTCTGAATATTGTTCTTCTCCTTCTTGGTTCATCAGGTTCATCGATTTCTTCTTCCTCTGTGACAAAAGTTTTTACTGAACCTGTTCTCAAATAACCGTTCCATTTCACAACTGCTTTAAACTCGTAAGATGTCTCTGGTTCAAGTATTTTAACAGTATCCTCAAATAACCCTGGTGAGTCCATCGTGCTGTGAGATGTGGATATCCATTCGCTAGTTCCTTTCTCCCTGTACTTGAAGAAAACGTTAACCTCATCCTGACTTGCGAGGTCTAGAAGCTCTCCACGGAGTTTTGCAGATGTATCCGTTATTTCTTCTGCTTTATGTGTTTTCACAAATGGCTCTATCTCAGATCCAAAATAGGCAAAAAGTTCCTTATCAGAATCCATAGTAACTGTTATGTTTTCACTGTAATCTTCAACTGCTCCCATCCAAGCAATAAATCTGTATCCCTTTGCAGGAAATGCTTGAACTTCAACTATCTCTCCTGCCTTATAATAGTGAGTTCCTTCCTCAGGACTGGTTGTTCCCTGTCCCTGAAATATCTTGATATCTAACTTGTATTCTTCGATTTCCTCTTCCTTAAAATTAGCTGTTATTGTCTTGTCCTCGTCTAC
The DNA here is from genome assembly GCA_022729275.1 of Candidatus Nanoanaerosalina archaeon. Classification (GTDB taxonomy): domain Archaea; phylum Nanohalarchaeota; class Nanosalinia; order Nanosalinales; family Nanoanaerosalinaceae; genus Nanoanaerosalina. The sequence continues at coordinate 669 of JALDAH010000075.1, read as the reverse complement.
TGTAACATATATCTCCTCATTTTCATCCACTATGTCTCCTGTCCAACCAGAGAAATACCATTCGTCTTCAGGATAAGCTGTCACCTTGATTTCCTCTCCCTGTTTATAGGTATAGGTTCCGGCTGGAGGATTAGTTGTTCCCTCTCCTTCTATTTCAATGGTCAATTCGTTTTCAGGTAAAGGTTCATCGTTGAATCTTGCGATAACTTCCTTGTCACCGTCCATAGTTAATGTACAGGTGCTTTCTTCACCATGACAATCACCCATGAAATAACTGAACTCCCAACATTTAGACGGAAACGCCTCTATAGTTACCTCTTCACCGTATTTATACGTGTGAACTCCTTCCTCAGGTACTGTGGATCCACACTCGGAACCATCTTCAGGATCATCATAACCACACTTGACCTTTACCTCTAGTTCATATTTTTTTCTAACGAAATTTGCAGTGACACTCTTATCACTATCCATAGTAATCGTCGTTTCCTTCTCCTTATCATCTATGTCTCCTGTCCATCCATCAAAAACCCATCCTTCTTTAGGCTCAGCTGAAATAAAAACAGATTCACCCTCCTCATAAGAATGAACACCAACAGAAGGATTAGTATAACCCTTACCAACCTTATCAATACTCAAATCAAAATACTCAGGCTCAACCTCCTCCTCCTC
>JALDAH010000027.1 GCA_022729275.1 Candidatus Nanoanaerosalina archaeon | reverse complement strand
ACAAAGGTCTGTAAAATCCTCATGAACTTTGTAACAGGTTTTTCGTGGAAGACAACGTAATCAACGTCTTTTTCTTCCAAATCTCCTTTTTCGAGACAGTAGTTCACGGCATTTGAAGGGAAGCTGTTGTCGTGCTTCTTTCTGGTGAACCTCTCTTCCTCCACAGCAGCGACAATTGATCCCTCTTTCAGCAGTACAGCCGCTGAATCGTGGTAATAACACGAGATTCCTAGAACATTTAAATTACTTTTTTCCATCAGAACAACTCCTCCATCGATTCTAAACCCTGTTCAACATCCCATTCTTTCCAACCTGTTTTTTCCTTCCCGACGGATATTTTTTTGAAAAGCGCTGATGCGGAGACACCGAAGTAAAACAGTATGAAACACAGAACATAGTTGTTGAAACTTTTGATTTTTTTCTTTAGCTCTTCCTTGCCTATCATTTTTTCACACCAGTGGGTAAACGAATACGGGTACGGGAGCCGAGGATGTCGTGAATATCAGAAATCCTATCAGTACAAGAAGCAGTATCAGCGGGGTCAGCCACCACTTCTTGGTCTTCATCATGTACTTGAAGATTTCCTTAAAAACCTTCAGCAGTTCCTTCATATATGATAAATAGTTTGTTTTAGATTAAAAGATTGTTTCATCTACAAGTTTTTTTATCATTTAGAACCCAGTACTTTCTGTATGTTAAACACAGTTTCAATTTCAGGTACACCTGGAACGGGTAAAACCGATGTTTCGAAGGCACTTGTTGAAAAGACAGGTTATGAACTTCTCGATGTCAACGAAGTTGTCAAGAATTCTGAGGAAATAGAGTTCGTGAAGGACGAGGAGAGGAACACTCTCTCCGTGGATATAGGTTCCATGAGAAAAGTTTTGGAGGAAAAAGTCGTTGATAAGACGGTTCTGGAAGGACATCTCAGTCACCACCATGGTTCCGACATGATAATAGTTCTGAGATGTAGCCCTGAGGAGCTGGAGGAGAGGTTGAAGTCGAGGGACTGGTCGGAGAAAAAGATCAGGGAGAACGTTGAGAGCGAGGTTATAGATGTTATACTTCAAGAAGCAGTTAATATGCACGGAGATAAAGTAATAGAGGTCGATACAACAGGTAAAAACTCTGAAGAAGTCGCTCAAGAGATTCAAGAGATACTTGAGGGTAAGAAAGAACTAGAAGAATACAGGCCTGGAACGGTGGAATGGTCCAAGGAATACCTTTACGGCTGAGATAGGTTTTTAAATCTAAGAACACTTTTTTACAAACAGGTTTTAAGGATGGCAGAGAAATTCGATGTGGCAGAGGAAAGACTTTTTGGTAACATTTACATCTGCAGGAAGTGCAACGCCAGGAACAAGACTAAGAATCCGGCAAAGACTAACTGTAGGAAGTGTGGTTACCACGGTCTCAGGAAGAAGCACAAGGAAATCAAGGAGTGAATTGTATCGGTGTGCCGAGGAAATTTTTTTGGTTAATTCGCCCCGCTAGCTCAGCTGGTAGAGCACTACCTTGGTATCCCAGACCTCAAATAATTAATAGATGATTTGTTATAGCGGTTATGAGCTGGGAACAAACAGGTAGAGGTCCCGGGTTCGAATCTCGGGTGGGGCTTTTAAACATTTTTCTTTATACAATGTAAAGTCTTGTTGTAAACAGAAATGTTTTTTGTTAATTTTGATAGATTGTTGCAGTGTTTATATTAACGTATCAGATATAAAATTCCTGAGATGAATATTCTTTGTGAAATGTATGATGTTATCGTAGTGGGAGCAGGTCCTGCGGGTTCCACCGTTTCCAGGAAATGTGTGGAAAAAGATCTGGAAACGCTTGTTTTAGAGAAACAGTCTTTTCCAAGAGAAAAGCTTTGTGGAGGAGCGGTCTCTGAAAGAACGTTGAAATTGCTTGACTTCGACATACCTGAAGAGGTAATAGATCAGAAATGTAACGGTGCTAGGGTTCATTTCCAGGGTGAAACAGTAGAAGTTGAAAAGGATTATAGGCTTGGATTGCTGGTTTCGAGGAAAAAATTTGACAGTTTTCTTCTGGAAAAAGCGAAAAATAGGGGAGCTGAGGTTAAGCACGGCGAAAGGGTTTTGGAAATAACAGAAAAAAGTTCTCATGTTTCAGTTGAAACAGATAAAGAAGTATATAGATCTAAAATAGTTGTAGGTGCTGATGGTGTTGACAGCACTGTGGCCAGCGAGGTTTTAGGAGAAGAGATTTCTGAGGAGGATTTCAAGTTAGCGCTTGAAAACAGGGTGGAAGAAGTGAAGTTTCAAGATAAAAACTGTGATAGAATCATAGATGTTTTCTTCGGAAATATAGATGGAGGTTATGGATGGGTTTTTCCCCATCGAGATTTTTTTTCTGTTGGAATAGGGAGCTATGAGGAAAAGATGAAGAAACCTTTAAAGAGACAGAAACGGTTTCTGAGGGATCTTAACCTTGATGTACCTGATAACTTTAGAGGTCATAGGTTGCCTGTGGGAGGTCAGGGCAGGAAAAAGGTGTCTGGTAGAATAATGCTTGTGGGTGATGCAGCCGGACTTGTGGATCCTTTGACGGGAGAAGGAATCTACTACGCTATAAAATCTGGTAAAATGTGCGGGGAAACAATAGAAAAAGCTTTTTCGGATGAAGAACCCGATTTAAACAAGCTAAAAAATTATGGAGAGAGATGTTTAAATGAGATAGAGAGAAAGCTTGAGTGGTCTCTAAAGATTTGCAGACTTTTTTACAGTTATCCCTGGTTTTTCATGAACGTTTATGTTATGAACAGGGAGGTTCTTTCCAGATCTGTGGATGTTGTGAGCAGAGATGAAAGCAAATTGCGATTTGGATTATGGATGTTTCTCAAGACACCTTTATTTGTTTTAAAGTATTTTTTTGGAGATTGAAGAGTTATCCAAGGAAGCTTGTAAAAAATCGATGGAATTTTTGATTAACTTTATCAAACTTGTTTTTTATAAATGAATTATATGTTTATCACCGCGATGTACCTCTACGGAATGATACAGGGCGCGTTTCCAGGAGCGATACTACATCTTGTAGTGGCTTTTATCGCTGATCTGGCGATTGCCGGAGCTATTGGAAGCGAACCCATGACTGTAGTGAAGTAAAAAACACAACAGTTGTTTTTCGTGGAGATGTCTGAAGATTCCAAGAAGAAACTGATTTTTCTATTTTTCTCTTTAAGAAACATGTTGAAATTTTATTCCAATGTTTTTTTTTTGTTTTAACAGCTTGATACTTGGATCGAATCTCTAATCCTTTAACCTGAATACATATAGCGTGATTAAAAGTAGAGGAATCGTGATATAGAACAGACTCCAGTTCATTGGCTGGTTGAATAATATTATGGATTTTGTAGCTTCTATCTGATGATTTAATGGCAGTATCCTGATTATGGACTGGATTATATTAGGCATATTCTGTACAGGGAAGAACAATCCTGATAAAAGCATGAGAGGGAAGGATATGAATAATGACATGAGAATAGCTATGCCTTCATTATCAGCGAGATTACCGATAAGCATACCGATAAATGAATTAGTTACTGCTATCATCAACAACAATTTGATTATCTCAACTATATTGAAACTGAGAGAAGCACCAGCTAAAAGGAAAACTCCATATAGAATTAGAAATATGATTGTAGTCAATATGAAGAAGAAAAGTATCTTTGAAATTATATAGGTTAGTATACTGGTTGAAGTCTTGACTTTTGTTATGAAACCGTTCTTGTAGTCGTAGATGATTGATACCGATGTTAACATTAGAATAAGGAAAAGACTGATTATAGGGAATAGAAAAGCTATAGATATGTATCTCAAATCTAGATTTTCATATATGCCTTGACTATCAGTCCTGATAGGATTTATTAAAAAATCAGTATTGAGTTTTTCTATCCGTTCAAGATCTTCGTCAATTTCTCTGATCTTATCACTCAGAGGTCTAGGAATTTGTTGAGAACCGTCAATAATCCCGATACTTTGTCTGGCGATAGAGACTCTTCTCTCTAATTCTTGATTCAACTCATCTATAATTTTTCTCTCGTAGGGTTGTAATGTAGAATCCACACGCCAGTGAACCATGTTTGAAAAAGCTATATCAGTGTTGTCGTAGTACATAGTTATGTAGGATTGCTCCATATTTTCTATTCTTTCAGAGAAACCCTCACTGATCTCCAGACCGAGTGATAATTCACCATTTCTTATCATATTTTTGAGATTTTCGGTGCAGTTTGTTTGGTTTAAAACCTCTATATCGAAGCTTTCAAGACTGTTAAGTACTCTTTCAGTTTCAGGGTTCTGATCGTAATTACAGATACCGACATCTATTTCGGTAGTGGTTGGTGATAGTATGAAGAGAAAAAGACCTGCTATAAGTACAGGAAAAAGCAAGAATATATACAGATATTTCTTTCTGTTGTAGAACAACATCAGGTCTTTTTTGAGGTGACCATAAAGTTTTCTACCATAATGCAAGGGGAATTTAATTTTTTCTTTCAACATATCATCTCTACGTCTTCAAAAATATTTCGTCAAGGTTTGGTTCCCGGTAATTTAGGATATTATCTCTGAGACCTATCTCATCAAATTTTTTGTCCAGTTTTTCCTTATCTTTCTCTGATTGCAGGGAAAACATACATTGTTTCCCGTATTTTTCGATTATATCGATATTTTTCTTTTCACAGTATTCTTTGAGTTTTTCCCATTTGTCCTGTGCCAGCCAGGAGAACCTAACTTCGTATATATATTCTATATTGAGTTTGTTTTTCAGTTTCTCCGGTTTTCCTTTGAAAAATATTTTACCTTCCTTGAGTATGATTATCTTGTCCACATGTCTTTGTATCTCGGTTAGCATATGTGAAGTCAGTATAACAGTTTTACCTTTCTTTCTTTTGTTTTTGATGAAATGCCACAGAAGCCTTCTGTTCTTGAAATCAAGTCCTACGAAAGGTTCGTCCATAATTATTATGTCAGGGTCGTGTAATAGGGAAAGTATTATACCCAGACGTGTTTTTTGACCACCTGAAAGAGATGGAGGTTTCTTTTCAAGATCTATATTTAATTTCATTTGTTCCATGAGGTCTTTAGCTCTTTCCAACGCCATATCCTGTGATATAGCATAGTTCAATCCTGATATCTTGATATTGTTTTCTATACTGAGATCGGGGATGAACCCTGGTTCTTGGGATACGAACCCAAAAGAACTTTTGCTGAATAATCTTCTCTTACCGTAGATACGTATCTTTCCTTCGTGTTTCTTCGATATCACACCGGCTATTAGTTTCAAAAATGTACTTTTACCGCTACCAGATCTGCCTACAATAGCATATATTTTTTTCTTCCTGGTGTTCAGATTTATGTCTTTTAATATTTCCTCATCAGTGTAGGAGAATTTGACATTCTTGCTAGTCACTGGTTTGGTGCTTTTCTTGAAAAATTCCTTGATTCTCTTCAACATAATTTAAAAGTCGTTATAAAAACTTTTGAATATACTGTTTCCACAAAAACCGGCACACCCATTATTATTAATTATGAATAGATATCTTGAACCGCATTTATAAACAGTTTTATAAAGATAAAAGTTTTTTTGTTAATTATTATGCTGGGAGAGGTACAAAATATTTTTATCCTGCCGTTCATGGTCTTGTTCGGACTGATTTTCTCATTAGCTGGGCTTCTAGTAGTTATATATGCTATATATGATGTTTTGGTCAATCAGAAACATATGAGAGGTGAGGAAAAAGCGATATGGGTTATACTGATACTTTTATCCAATTTTATCGGAGCTGTCATATACCTGCTTGTTGTGAAAACCGGTAATATAGGTCTCTTAAAATCCAAGGATATTGGAGATCTTGAGAGATTAGCTGAACTAAAGGATAAAGAAGTTTTAACAGAGGAGGAGTTTGAAGAACTCAAAAAGAAAATAATAAAGGATATTGAATAAACTTTTATTCAACAATTCTTTATTTATAAATCAAGTTCTATTTTTTTGGTATGATTCCTCAAAGCTTTTTGGATCCCGGGATTTTTTATGTCGTTGGAGCATTGTTTCTAAACTTCGTATTGTTCTTTTTGGTTGGTGTTTTTAATGATGACAATTCATACGTGGATATTGGTTGGGGACTTGGTTTTCTGATTGCTGCGGCTGTTTCCCTGGCAGTTGGCCGGAACTTTGGATACACAGTTCCTGTTTTGATAACCGCTCTTGTATTTTTGTGGGGTTCCAGGCTCACTACACATCTAGGAAAAAGAGTTTTCAGGATGGAAGAAGAGGACTACAGGTATAAGGAGATGAGGGAAAGGTGGAACAATTTTTACCTCAATTCTTTTTTCAAGGTCTACATGTTGCAGGCCTTAATACTATTGGTGGTGGCTTCTCCTATTATCTTTGTTAACCTGATAGCTTTTCAGGTGATATATTCAGTACCTTTATTCGTTTTTGGTTTTCTAGTATGGATCACCGGTTTCTTTTTTGAAGTTGTGGGCGATCACCAGCTGAAAAAGTTTATTGAAAGTGGAGAGGGTAAGGTTCTCGACAGAGGTCTCTGGAGGTACACCAGACATCCCAACTACTTCGGCGAGTCGGTTATATGGTGGGGGTTTTTTGTAATGGCTGTCGGATATACAGGTTTGACAGGTCTATGGACTGTAATCAGCCTGTAACAATAACATTTTTATTGTTAAAAGTTTCTGGTGTGCCTCTGCTCGAAAAAAAACTTATGGAAGAAGAGGAGTACAGGGAGTATGCTGAAAAGACTAGTAAGTTTGTACCTTGGTTCCCGGATGAATGAAGTTTAGGTTCCCGATAAAGTATAACACTGTTATATTTTCAATCAATTAAATCAAGCATCTTCATTGTACCAGGAAGACAGTCCAGATCATCAACTTCATCTCTTGTGAGCCATTCAACTTCCTGAACGTTCTTGTCAGAAACGTTTTTTTCTCCTCCTTCCAACTCACAGATAAAAGGGAATATGACAACGTGGCTTCTCCTTGTGTTGTACTCCCAGACATGACTGTAAATGCTTTTCAGGAGTTTTGGATTCTTAACTTTGTAACCTGTTTCTTCTTCTACCTCTCTCAAAGCGGTTTCTTTGGGTTCTTCACCGAAATCCACTTTTCCTCCAGGTATCTCCCATTTACCATGGGCCTGTTCGTCCCACTCCCTCTGCCTCTTGACCAGAAGAAATTTTCCATCCTTTCTAACGATTCCGTTTGCTATCAAAACCTGTTTCGAATTTTTTTTATCATTCATCTAATCACCTTTTTTTTTTGTTTTAAAAGATTCATCTCTCTTTCAGGTATTCTGTGAGATTTGACAACAGTATCCGCTGTAACGATCATAGCAGTCAACCATCTAATAATGCTTATAAATCCTTGAGTATGTTTTCCTTCAAGTTTTAAAATAGTTCCTTTACTGTTTTCGCAGCTTGAGCAGTTCTTTTCACACAAATCTTTTAATTCACATTTTTTCTCTTTTTCTCTATGAATAACTTCAAATTTTACACCTATTTCATCAAGTAGGTATGAAATCTCTTCTTTTTTTCCATTACTGGCTTTTTCTGTACATCCCTTCAGATTAACACATTTCTTGCAGTTATATTTTGAAGGTTTTGTGAAATGAATGTTGTAATCATATTTTCTACCCAAAGCATCTGTGACTCCGCATGAAGTTTTTCTGAAGACATTTATCCCAAATCTTTTTGCATTTTTCTCTATCATCTTTCTTGTATCATCGTTCAAGAGTTTGTGGTATTTTTGCCACTTACTATATCCTTCGGGCGGAGAGATTTTCTTATTTGTTCTTTTCTTTAACTTTGAAATAACTTCTTTTTTACCCATTAAACCTGAATAGACGATTCTCTTCACCCCTATCTCTGAAATGTCTTTCATTATATCTGTAACAGTTTTTTCATCACTGTTGAAACCAGGTATTACAGGCCTGAAATAGGTTAAAAGCGGTATATCTCTTTCAACTATGTTTTTGATACCTTCGATTCTATCTCCGTAATCGACTTTTTCTATCTCTCCTGGAAGCTTCGATATACTGGTTAAAAATACGCTGTTGATATTCAGAGAACCGATTGTTTCGACCATGTCTTCCGTGACTTTTGATTTGGTTATTATTCCAACGGGTCCTGTATGACCTGATTTCTCTAGATTTTTTAATTTGGAAACTGTGTCTTTCCACTGTATTCCAGGATCTCCGTAAGAGTTGTTCACCGCTACAGGTATCTTTTTCAGCATAGGATGAATATTTCCAGGCGGTTTACCTATTTCAACGTTTCTGAATCCTTCTTTTTGTTTAAGGTAGTCGACAGATTCTAGTACACAGTAACCACAGTCAAAACAGTTTTTAATATTTCTAGCATATACAAAAAAAGACTTTCCACCTTCAAAAACTTTATTTTTTACCATTTTAAATCATTCTGAGCTTTTTCTAATTGTTTATAAACTTTTCAAGGTCTTCTATGGTTTTATCAAGATCTTGGTTGAAAAGGATAGTTGTTTGTCCTTTTTCATCCAGTAGTATCTCATGATAAATTTTTTGAGCAGTGAAGTTACCGTAAAGGTCATCAATTGTTTCCAAATTGTTTTTACTTATACCTCTTTTCTCTCTTCGGTTCATGAGCGACTTGATCCCGCAGCTAATACCTATGAGGTGTATTTTGATATCTTTATAACTCTCTTTCATGTAGTTTAGATTTTCTCTGGGAATACCGAGGAAACCTTTATTGTAAAAATGCGTGTCAAGAACAAGTCCCTCTCGTTTCTTGATTTCTTCATATATTTCTTCCACAAATTTTTTCCCCAGATCTTTGGGAAGTCCATTGTTCAAGATTTTTTCCCTGTCTTCAATACCATAAAACTCTTTTCCTAGTCTTTGAAGGTATTTTCCGGTGTTTATAATATCATAATCTATTTTAGCCTTTTTAAGTAGAGTTGATTTGCCTATAGCTCTTGGACCTCCAACTAAATACAGTTCTTGATAATTTTCTCCTTTACTTTCCATAAAAAATCCCTTTTATCGGTATCTGATTTTATGAGATGATAAGAAGTATTTTGGGAGTATTTTGGTTAAATAGAATACACGAAAAAACGCTGAACGCTTCAGCGGAAAACTGAACTATAATATTTTTGCTGTTTGACAGGCAGAATATAACAGTGTTATACCTTCTCGGTTTAGAAAAAAATTTAATTAAATTAACAATGGACTTCTCCGACCTTTTTGCATAAGGTCAGTTTCTTGACATGTAGATCCCGAGGACCATCATCAGAACCGAAAAAAGAGCTGCAGGCACAGAATACCTGAACAACAGATATACTATTTTTACGGTACTTCTAACATATTCCAGTGTGTCAGCTGTCTCACCTGCGAACTCGAAAGTACCTCCTATAATAGGTATCTCCCCGAGCTGTTCAAGCTCTCTCAACATATCTATAGAAGATTCGTACCTTCCCTCTTCAGCCAATTCATAAGCTGTTTCAAGCTCTTCCTCTACAGGTCTCAACTGGAAAAAAGCGGTTAATGAAACTATAAAAACCGCTAAGAAGAAACCTGTGATAAGTCCTCCCAAAACTTTCTCGTTCATATATAAATCAGGGATTGTTTTCGTCATTTATATAGTATGGATTTTTTTCTTGAAATTTGTCGAAGAACAGATATCAAAAAACGTCAAAATGTATCTATAAGATCCAATTTTTTGGATTTATTATTAAATGAAAAATAGACTAACTAGTAACATTAGAGCCAATATAAACAGTATTATAGAAGGTATGAAGACAACTGCAAGAGATTTTCCGAAACTGAATTCATGTAATTTTTCTATACCCCTGGCTTCAGCGACTAAAACGTATATGAGGGCTAAACTGTTCACTAAAGGTATCCAGCCAAAAAGAGCGGTTATTACAATAGGATAAGCTACCGCGTTTACTGTTTTTTTGAAATTTTCACTGCCAAAAAGTATCACAAGGAGATGCAAAATAAAACTCCAGAGGAATAGGCTGATAATACCAGTTATAGAACCCAAAATCAAGGTTTTTAATATGTCCTGAGGTATACTTGCTATTGTTATTTGTGTGGTACCCTTAGCCATCAGTAAAATCATGTTAGAAAAAACGTATCTCAGAAAAAATGCGATTATATAGGAGGTAACCGCAAACTTTATCGTATAACCGTAGTCCTTTAACTCCTCTTTTTCGCTGAAGAATTTTTTCGGTCCAGTGGCAATTTCCAGTGATTCATCGAACCATTCTCTCAACCACTTATACATATCAATTGTTTTTTAGAATTAATATTTAAAATTTGCGTAATTTTTCAACAATTATCAGTCTTTATCCCATTTTTTTGAGCTTTTAAGGAAAAATCGATGATCTCTAGTAAATATAGAGCATCATTTCAAAGTCTCTGACATCAAAATTTTCGAAGTCGCTTCTTTGAAAATCTCCCAGACTGTATATAATGGGTTCTTCAGTTTCTTCATCGAATATTGAAATGTTGTCGTCCCTTATACTGTCCATGTAAACTCCTGGTTTGACCTCTTTGAAGTCGAAGAGCTTTATTTTTGGGTCTTTTTCCATTCCATATCCTATTTTCAGGTCGTCACCGTATTTTTTGAAGATCTCTTGGTCTATGAAAAACTTGGCCTCTACATTTGAACCTTCTTCATCCAGTCTTAAAGCGACATAACCTGTTTTCCTGTCGTTACCCGGTTCAAGGTATGGAAGACTGGTTAAAACCGATTCTTCTAGTTCAAATGTTTCATTTCTGTATTCATCTATCGCTACTCCGAACATATGTCCCTTGTAAATACCTCTGTTGATAAACCTTTTTGAGATATCTCCTCTTTTGAATTCGTATGCTTGACTGTAATCAGCTCCATTTTTTATGCGGTTTATCTCAGCGTCTTTCACAAACTTGTCAAGATCGATCTTGTATCCTTCGCCTTCTTCCACTATGTAGTCCCTTTCTGTTTTTTGGATGTTGATTATCCCTGTCTTTTCAAGTTTTTCTATTGTTTCCTCATCAAATCTTTCAATACTTTTTGGCGCTTCTTCAACTTCTACGTCGTTTACGTAGTTGAACAGTATGAGATCTCCTTTGTTGTTTATCTTGAACCTTGATAGGTTTTCTTCGAAGTATCCTGAGTTTGATAAATGAGAGTATATTTTTGAGAAAGCGTTTTCACCTATTTCTTCGTTTTTATCCATTAATTCGTAAGATTTTTCCACGTATTCCTCTGTTATTTCTTCTTCGTCTTCGAATCTTTGTCCTTCAAGCATTATTTTGGCGAAATCTCTGTATGCTTCCTGGTACTCCTCTTCATCTATGTTTGTTTCGACATATGATTCAACAGCGAATTTTTGATAATGGTCCTCCAGGCTGAATGCCTGGGCTGGTTGTCCTCCCATACCTGTGAGAGTAGAAATTGCGAGGTATGTTCCGACTGTTGTGTATGCACCGATTTTTTTAACAGTTTCTAAAGCTTTTTCGTACAGAGGTATCGAACTATCTTGTTCTTT